>DASYSI010000182.1:0-5231 GCA_036003485.1 Burkholderiales bacterium
TGGCGGCTGCCGCCCGCTTCGTGCGCCCACACGCCCTGAATTCCAGGAATGCCGGCGCCTTCGAGCTGTTTCCATACGGCGGCGCAGCGGAAGGTGCCGCGATAGAAGGTATCGTCGCACGGCGGGACCGCGGGGATTGCACCGAGCAGGATCGGGTCATTGCGATGCATGAACGTTGCAATGCGGATGACCGGGGCCTGATGCTGCCCGCCGGCGTAGTAGCCGGTCCATTCGCCGAACGGGCCTTCCGCGATCCCGTCGTCGGGGCTGATGAATCCTTCGAACGCAATCTCGGCGTTGGCGGGCAGTGGCAGTCCGGTTTTGGGTCCGTGTATGACCTCGACCGCTTTGCCTAACATGCCCCCGGCCGCGTCGTATTCGTTGGCGGCGTACGGAATTTCGATGCCGGCAATCGAGAACAGCAGCGGGTGCATGCCGGCGATGACCGCGATCGGGCAGCGCTCGCCGCGCTCGTGATATTTGCGCATCAGAATATCGCCATGCTTGCCTTTGGAAATCATCACCGACGCAATAGTAGGATCGTCATAAACCTGCACGCGATACGCGCCGTAGTTGATCCAGCCCGAGTCCGGGTCTTTCATGACCACCATCACGCCGGTTCCAATATACGGGCCGCCGTCGTCTTCGTGCCATTTCGGCGTCGGTATTTTCGCAAGATTGATGTCTTTGCCGGTCATCACGTTTTCGAGCAGCGGACCGGTTTTCACGGTGACCGGAGGGATGCTTTTCGCTTCGGCCAGATACTTACGCCAGTAGTTGACGAGGTCCATTTCCGTGGCGTCGGCAGACATGCCGAAAGTGAGCGCAATGCGCTTCACTCCGGTGAGGATATTCGCCGCTACGCGATAACCGCGCGGATAACCGGGGATGTCGTCGAATAAGAGCGCGGGGCGGTTTGTCCCGCGCTGGTAAATGTCGACGATACCGCCGATCTCCTGCGTGCGTTCGGCACCGCTGATCTTCTGCAATTCGCCCGCGGCTTCCATCTGCGCGAGCCAGTCTCTGAGATCCGGATTTGCCAATTTCGATACTCCTGTGGTCAACGAGTTAAGACGATGTTGCGCGACACTTCGCGGTCATGCCACGCCTATCTTCGAATTTACGCCGCAGCAAAAACCTCGAGCAGAATTTCTGCCGGTGCCGCGGGCAGGTCGCCGAGAAACTCGCCGTAGGCAGCGAGATTGACGCGTGCGGCTGCGGCGGGGGAAGACGCGGGCGTGCCGAGGGCTGCTATCGGAACGAGGCGCTCGAGCGTGTGCTGCTCGATGCGTTCGGCCTCGAGCTCGATGCGCTTGACGTCGTTACGCAGTGCTGCGGCGGCATCGGCGTCGATTGGCGCCATGCCTTTCTTGAGCTCGCGCCTCACGCTTCTGAGCGGCTGCACCACCTGCTCGCGCCACGCTTTGACTGCCGCGTCGATGCGCGTAACATCGCTGCGGTCGAGTCGACGGCAGTGCTGTGCGACGAAGAACAGGTAGAACAGAACGTTGACGTCGACGCCGGCGCGATCCTGAAGCTCGAGACACGCGGCAGCGACGCGCGGCAGCGCATAGAAACGCAGCGAGAAATCCCAGAATGCGGAGCGTGCCATATCCAAAGTTGCCGCAGTCATCGCCGCATCATGAGGAACAAGTTCGCCAGTGTATAGTTTCTGAGAATGGTATCAGAATATAGACTATCGCCGAAAACGTTTAGGAGATTCGAGATGGCACGCAAGAGCGCAAAGGCCGCGCCGCAAGTGAAAGGCAATTATGGCGACCTCAGGGGATGGCTCGAGCAAGTCGACCAAATGGGTGAGCTCGTGCGCGTCAACGGCGCTCATTGGGACACCGAGATGGGTGCCATCACGCATATGCTGACCGAGAAAAGCCGCGGCAGCGCGCCTGCGATTCTGTTCGACGAGGTGCCGGGGTACGTCAAGGGATTTCGCACCCTCTACGGTCATTTCTCTTCGGTGCGCCGCGTCGCGCTTACGTTGGGTTTGCCGCTCGAGTACGAACGCAAAGTGGACATCGTCAAGAAGTATCACGAGCGCATTCAAAGTCTCAAGCCGCTGGCGCCGCGCACTGTGAAAACGGGCCCGATACTCGATAACGTTCTCGAAGGCGACGCGGTCGATGTGCTGAAATTTCCGGTGCCGCGCCATCACGAGCAGGATACGGCGCGTTTCATCGGCACCGCCAACTGCGTGATCACGCAGGATCCAGACGCCGGCTGGTTCAATCTCGGCACCTATCGTAACCAGGTTTACGACGGCACAACGATAGGCTGCCAGATCACCGAGGGCAAACACGGCCGTATCCATCGCGACAAGTACTTCGAGCGCGGGCAGTCGATGAAGGTCGTGGTGCTCGTGGGCCAGGACCCGCTCTTATTTATGCTCGCAGCGAGCCCGCTCCCCGACGGTATCAGCGAGCTTGATTTTGCCGGCGGGCTGCGCGGCGAGCCCATCGATGTCGTGCGCGGCCCGTTTACTGGTTTCCCGATTCCGGCCCACGCCGAGATTGCGATCGAGGCCGAGGCGGTCCCGGGGCAGGTCATGAAGGAAGGGCCGTTCGGCGAATGGATGGGCTACTACTCGGACGATACCGTGGCGCGACCGTATCTCAAGGTCAAGACCATCCTCTATCGAAACAATCCGATATTGACATGCGCGCCTCAGCACAAGCCGGTCGACGAAACGGGTCTGCTCAAAGGCATCGCGGGCGCCGCGCAAATCTGGCGCGCGCTCGAAGCCTGCGGAATTCCCGATGTGCTCGGTGTGTGGAATCACGAAGGCGGGCCGGCAACTCGCTTTACGGTGGTCCAGATCAAGCAGCGTTACCCGGGTCACGCTCGCAACGCGCTGCACGTGGCGTCGAATTGCCAAGGCGGCGCTTACGCCGGCAAGTGGACGGTAGTGGTCGACGATGACATCGACGCGGGCGATCTCGACCAGGTGTTATGGGCGATGAGCACACGCTTCGATCCCGTGACCGACATCGATCTCATTCAGAAGGCGTGGGCGTCCAAGCGCGATCCCCTGTATCTTCCAGGCAATTTCAACAACCGCATTCTGATCGACGCGTGCATCCCGTACGACAAGAAACTCGCCGGCACGTTTCCGCCGGTCGTCGATGTGAGCGCGGATTTGCGCGCGAAGATCAAAGCCAAATTCGCTGATCTGAAATTTCCCGGGTTTTAAATAGCGCACCGCAGTTTCGGCAGTCGATCAATCGGACTTGATGCCGGCCGCTTTGATTACCTTGCCCCACTTATCAAGTTCTGCCTGCACGAAAATAGGAAACTTTTCGGGATTGCTCGTGAGCGGTTCGAAACCTTGTTTTTCCAGTTGCTGGCGATAGTCGGGTATTGCGGCAAGCTTGACGATTTCGGCGTGTAGCCGTGCGATGATTTCGCGCTTCGTTGCTGCCGGTGCGACCAGCGCATACCATGAACCGACTTCCACTCCGCGCAAACCAGATTCAGTGAGCGTGGGGACTTCGGGAACAAGCGGCGAGCGGTTTGGACTTGTCACCGCAAGCGCAACCAACCGGTTCGAACGCAGGTGCGGCAGCACCGCGGTGATGCTGCTGAACATCATTTGCGCTTCGCCTGAAATCACTGCGATCGCCGCCGGGCCGGCGCCTTTGTACGGAATGTGGGTGATGCTGATGCCCGCCGCCGATTTGAACAGCTCACCGATGAGATGCAGCGTGGCGCCGCTGCCGCTCGACCCGAAGTTGATTTCGCCGGGACGTGCTTTGGCCAAAGCGATGAGATCCTGCACCGAGCGTGCGCGCACCGAAGGATGGATGACGAGAATGTGATACGAAGACGCGAGCAGGCTCGCAGCGGCGAAATCGCGCACCGGGTTGTACGGGACTTTTTCGAGGTGCGGATTGAGCGCGAGTGGCCCGATGAAGCCCAGCAGCAGGGTGTAGCCGTCGGGCACGGCTTTCGCCACCAGATCGGTCGCGACGATGCCGCTTGCGCCTGCGCGGTTATCGATAACGAATTGCTGGCCGAGCCTCTCGCCAAGTTTCTGGCCGACCACGCGCGCCAGGAAATCGTTGCCGCCGCCTGGCGCAAATGGAACAATCAAACGTATGGGTCTTGTCGGATAAGCTTGTGGAGCGCTAACCGCTACCGCATGAAACCCGGCGGCCCGCACGCCCTCCCCGCGAACGGGCCTGCGGCTAACGAGTCCGGGCGTGTCCGCCTCTGCAAATGGAACAATTAGCCGTATCGGACGTACTGGATAAGTCTCCGCTGCTGCACTCGTTAAAAAAGCCGACAGGAACAAACTTGTCGGCAAAGTAAAGTACCGAGTTTTTCCCTTCACGTCTTTTCCCCTCGCATCTCAGAACTTTACTCCAGTTTGATTCCGGCGCTACGCACGACTTTGCCCCATTTGACGATTTCCACCTGCAGAAAGCGGGTGAATTCGTCAGGGGATATCTCCTGCACGTCGATCGCCTGTTGCACGAGCTGGTCACGGATATCGGGCAGCGCGACGATGCGTTTCAATTCGCTGCTCAGTTTTTCTGTCGTGGCGCGCGGTGTGCTGGACGGCGCGAGCAGCGTGTACCACGATCGCGCATTGACTCCATTCACGCCGCTTTCGATCAAGGTGGGCACCTCAGGCGCGAGTGCCAATCGTGCAGGGCTGGTGACGGCGAGCGCGATGAGCCGCCCTGCGCGCACGTACGGGATGCTGGATGCGATAGAGCCGAATTGCATCTGCGCTTCGGCGGCCATCACTGCTGCAGTCCCGGGACCCGTGCCGCGGTAGGGCACGTGCACGATATCGATGCCGACCACCGATCTGAATAGCTCGGTGACAAGATGTCCCGCGGCCCCGACGCCACTGAACGCGCTGTTGAGCCTGCCCGGCTGTGCTTTCGCAAGCGCGATCAGTTCCTTCACCGAACGCGCCGGCACCGACGGATGAATGACGAGGATGTGATAGCCCGACGCGAGAATGCCGAGCGAAACGAAGTCTTTGACCGGGTCGTGCGGCAGCTTTTGCAGGTTGGGCGAAACCGCGAGCGGCCCGATATAACCGAGGAGCAGCGTATAACCATCGGGTGCGGCCTTGGCCACGATATCGTTAGCGATAACCCCGCCTCCGCCCGGACGATTGTCGACGATGATTTGCTGCCGGTACGCCTCACTGAGTTTTTGTCCCAGGATGCGCGCGAGAAAATCGTTGCCGCCGCCTGGTGAAA
>DASYSI010000183.1:0-7799 GCA_036003485.1 Burkholderiales bacterium
GCAACGCCGGCATGACGCAACGCGTGATAAGTGTTGGCCGAGCGCGCCCCGCGGTGCGAATACACGACGATGTCATGAAATGGATTAATGCCGTACTGAGTTAGAAGAGCGGTGGTGGCCTGCGGTGACTTGAAGCGCCCATTTTCAAGAAAACGCGTCCACTCGATGTGAATGGCATTAGGAATATGCCCGCGCCGTTTGCAGCACGGCAAGCCTTCGTTGCCTGCAAATTCCTCCTCGCTCCGCACATCGATAACGCTGAAATTAGCGGTACCGGCGCGATGCGCAACCTCGCTTGCGCCGGCAAGGCATCCCGATCCCACGGACAATTGAAGTTTCTTGCTGCGCACCGTCGCAATATCGGTATTGGTGCTGAGTGCACCGCCTTCGGCCTGCCATTGACGCAGACCCCCGTGCAGCATGCGCGCGTGCCGGTGACCCAGGTATTCGAGTGTCCACAGTTCGCGCGCAGCGAACCTGCCGGTGTCGTCGTCATAGACTATTACGTGCCGTTCGTTACTGACACCTGCAATACTGAAACGCTGCCCCATGGCCTGCGCAAATGTTTTCATCCCATCGACCGAGGTATTGGGCACAAATACATCATAGGTTGAGAATGGCACCGCCCCTGGGATATGGCCGCGCTTGAATTCGTCGCCTGGACGCGCGTCGATCAAAACCGCGCCGTTGGCGAGCGCTGCGGTGAGTCCGGAAGGCTCGATCAGAAAATGAGTTGATTCATCCATAAAAAGGCCATGAAAATCCGTGAATCTGGAATACTACTACGACGGATCGGACTCAAGCGCAAAAAAAGTTTTCGGCCGGCAACCTGCACCGCCGGTTGACGGCTGGGTCATTGTCGCAAAGCGGGAACCACCCGTCGCGTCGAGAATCAAATCAAGGCATAAACAATAGTGGCGCTGGGGACCCCAATTAACCAATGGAGTTTTATAATTAATTCCGGCGATCAAATCACGCGAGCGCGCGAACTAGCAGAGAAGCGCCGCTCGCGATCAACAACACGGCGATGCTCTGCATCAGCCGTTGTTTTGAGAGGTTGAGGTGCAGGCGGTGCCCGGCGTACAGACCGAGCAGCATCGCCGGTGCGAGGGCAAGCGCAAACAGGAGGATACCGTCCTGTGCATAGAGTCCATAAAGCGCGAACAGCACGACCCGCACCACGGTAGTGACGCTAAGGAGCGTGGTGATGGTCGAGCGAACCTGCAGGGGATCGTGTCCGCGCGCGGTCAGATACATGACATAGAGCGGACCCCCGACGCCAAACAGCGAAGACAGCACGCCGCCTACGAGTCCGACCGGAATCGCAGCCCACTGTGGCAATCTGAATTCGATCCCGCGGCCGCTCAAAGAGTAAAGTCCGTACACCGCGACCACCGCGCCGAGGGTGCCAAGCACCCAATCCGCAGGCAGCCTTATCAGCAGGACGACGCCGGCGATCATGCCCGCTGCCATGCCCGGCAGGAGCCACGCGAGCTCATAGCGCAACAAGTGCCCGCGCGACTGGAATCCCAGCCGTAGCGCAGCGGTGGAATCGAGCAACGCGAGCATCGGCAGCACGAAGGTGAGCGGATAGAGATGCGCAAACAATGGAATCGTGATCAGAGTGGATCCGAATCCGGAAAGCGCAAACAGCACATTCGCAACGAGCACGATGGCTGCTGCGATGATCAGCATGTTGGCGTCGAACGGCATAGGGCGGCCTCAGTATACCGAACACGAATGGCTTATAATGACGCGGATGGAAAACAGGAAATGGGGACGACGCCCGTTTCTCATTAATTACTCAGCATGACCCACCTGATACTGATTCGCCATGGCGAGACGCTGTGGAACCAGCAGCGCCGTATGCAGGGGCATTCCGACAGCCCGCTGACCGAGACCGGCGTGCGGCAGTCGCAGCAGCTCGCGCGACGGCTGAAGGCGGTCACTTTCGGCGCGCTGTACAGCAGCGACTCGGGGCGCGCACACCACACTGCGCGCAGCATTTCCGAAGCCACCGGCCATCGTATTATTGTCGAGCCGCGATTGCGTGAACGTCATTTCGGCGTGTTCGAGGGGCTGACCGGCGCCGAAATTCAAGCGAATCATCCCGACCATTACCTGCGGTTCAAAACCCGTGATCCGGCGTACGTGGTGCCGGGCGGAGAGAGTGCGCTCGCATTTCGTGCACGCGTGCTCGATTGCCTGGGCGAAATCGCGCAGCGCCATGCCGTGGATGTTGCGGTGGTCGTCACGCACGGGCTCGTGCTCGATATGGTCTATCGCGCCGCGTATCGGATCCCGCTTGAGGAACCGCGTGATTTTGAACTCGTCAATGCCGGTATCAATCGTATTCGCTTCGATACCGGTCGTTGGCGTGTCGAGGTGTGGGGCGATGGCAGCCATCTCGATGAAAGCCTGCTTACTTCGCGGTGAGTACCAGGCGTGCAATGACGGTGCTCGTGCACGGTTTATGGATGCGCGGGGTGGTGATGGAATTGCAGCGTCGTTATCTCACGCGCATGGGCTTTGATGTGATGTGTTATTCGTATCCAACAATGCGGTGCACGCTGACTGAAAATGCCGATCGGCTCGCGCAGTTTGCGCGCGCGCTGCCAGCGCCGGGCATACATTGGGTCGGTCACAGCATGGGGGGACTCGTCATCCTGCGCATGCTCGAACACAATCCGACTCTGCCGCCGGGGCGCGTGGTGCTTATCGGCACGCCGTACTGCGATACTTATGCCGGCCGCGCGCTGGCCGGCCGCGCGCTCGGCCAGCGCGCGCTCGGCCGCAGCATGCGCGAGTGGCTGGAACCCAGGAACCCGATCGTTCTCCCAGGGCGCGATATCGGCGTCATTGCCGGCTCGCGCAGCGTGGGCCTTGGACGGCTGGTTGCGCGCGGTTTGCCGTCGCCGAATGACGGCGTTGTTGCGGTTGCCGAGACGAAACTCGACTCGGCTTGCGACTGCATTGTGCTGCCGGTCACCCATACCTCGATGCTGTTTTCGCGCAGCGTCGCGCGGCAGACCGCGGCTTTCTTGCGCAACGGCCGGTTCGAACACGCTGGAGACGCCTGATATGCGTCGGCTCTTTTTCGCGTGTACTGCGGCCGTGCTATTGGGCGCTTGCAGCAATTTCGGCTACTACGTACAGTCGATCGACGGGCAGCTCAACCTGCTGCTTTTGCGCCAGCCAATCGCGCAGGTCATCGCCGATCCGGCAACTCCGGCGCCGCTCAAAGCGCGACTCGAGCGCACCCTTGAGATCCGCGAGTTTGCAAGCCGCGAGCTCAAGCTGCCGGATAACGCGAGTTATCGCGGTTACGCCGACGTGCGGCGGCCGTACGTCGTGTGGAATGTATTCGCCGCATCCGAATTCTCGGTCGAGCCGGAGCAATGGTGCTTTCTCGTCACAGGCTGCGTCGGTTATCGCGGCTACTTTTCGTACTCCGCCGCAGAGCAATTTGCGCGCGAGCTTCATGATGAGGAAGGTCTTGACGTGTTCGTGTCCAATGTGCCGGCGTATTCGACGCTCGGCTGGTTCGACGACCCGGTGCTGAATACCTTTATCAACTACCCCGAGTACGAGCTGGCGCGTCTGGTTTTTCACGAGCTTGCGCATCAGGTCGTATATATCAAAGGCGATACCGAGTTCAATGAATCGTTTGCGGTAGCGGTCGAGGCCGAGGGCGTGCGCCGCTGGATCGTGCACAATGGCGACGAAAAGGTAAAAGCTGAATTCGAGCTCGCGCAACAGCGGCGCGCAGAGTTTCGCGAGCTCATGTCTGAATACCGCCAGAAACTCGCAGCATCATATCGGCTGCGCCTGGCGCCGCAGGAAATGCGCGCGCGCAAGACACAGATCTTTTCCAGCCTGCGCAGCGACTACGAAGCGCTCAAGGTAAAGTGGGGCGGATATTCAGGGTACGATCGCTTCTTCGACGGAATCAACAATGCACATATGGCTTCATTCTCGATTTATGACGCGCTGGTGCCGCAGTTTCTCGAAATGCTCGCGAAGCACAATGGCGATCTCGCCGCGTTTTACAGCGAGGTGAAGCAGCTCTCCACGCTCGGCAAGAAAGAGCGCGCCTCGCGCCTGGCAGCGCTGGAGCCTGCGCGCTAGCGATCGCGATCGTTACCCGTGTTGCACCATACTGTCCAGATTTCCCGATAGAGTTTTTCCAGTTCGCGCGTGAATTTCGCGCCGTCCATCAGCGGCGAACCTGCCATCTGCGCTCTCAAGCGCGCGCGGATTGCCGCCAGCCGCGGCAGGTTCCCGGCCAGACTCACCGCGATCCCGATGAATTGCTGCGGCGTGGCGGCGGCAAATTCCGGGATGCCCGCCGCGTTGAGTATGCTCAATCCGGCGCGCGCCACGGGACGCGCGCCGACCAGCGAAAGTACCGGCGCGCCCAGCCAAAGTGATTCGCACGTCGTCGTCGCCCCGTTAACCGAGACCGGATCGAGCGTAAGGTCGACTTGCTGGAGCATCCGGTAAAATTCGCTCGCGCCTAGCTTGCCGCGAAGCTCGAGCCGCTGCGCCGGCACCCCGCGCTCTGCAAACTGCTGCACCAGCTGTTGCCTCGATTCCCCTTCCGGAACGGTCACCGTCATGAGTCGCGCGTCGGGCACCGCTCGCAGCAGTTGCGCCCAAAGCTCGATGCATGGCGTGTCGATCTTGTTGAAGTTGTTGAATGAGCCGAACGTGATGTAGCCGTTATGCCGCGCCGGCAGCGGCGAAACCCCGGGCATGTCGTGCCCCGGCCGGTAACACCACTGGCTGTGCGGGAGCCGCAGCAACTGCTCGGTGTAAGGCGCTGCGCTGCCTTCCGGGTCGACGCAGGGGTCGGTCAGGCGGTAGTCCACCGCCGCCAGTCCGCTGCTGCCGCGGTATCCCAGATAGGTGATCTGGATCGGCGCCGGCTTGCGCGCAAAAGTGAGCAGGCGGTTGTGCGCCGTGTGTCCGGCCAGATCAACCAGAATGTCTATTCCGTCGGAACGGATCCGTGCGGCCAGTTGCTCGTCCGTCATCTTCGTGCAATCGAGCCAGTGATCCGCGCAGCCGATAATGCGGTCGGTAAACTCGTCGCGCTGCGCGTGATTGTAGTAACAGAAAATCTCAGTCCGATTCCTGTCGTGGCTCGCCAGAACCGGCTCGATAAAATACGCCACTGGGTGGCGCCGGAAGTCCGGCGACACATATCCCACCTTCAGCCGCCGTTCCGGCGCGCGGACGTTGCGATGAAGCGGCCATCGGGCTCGCAGCGGCGCCTCGAATCGCGCGGCGAAACGTTCATGTTCGGCGAGTAATTCCGCTGACGACGCCGTGGCGCAAATTTGCATCGCGAATAACAAATTGCTGTACGCGGCGGCATCATCCGGCTTTAGCGCGAGCGCTTTGCGGTAGCTCGCGACAGCTTCGTTCAGCTTTCCCCGATCCTGCAGTGCATTCGCGAGATTGGTGTGCGCGTCGACAAAATCCGGCTCGCACGAGAGCGCTTTGCGGAGACTGGCAATCGCTTCGTCCGGTTTGCCCTGTTTCTGCAGCACATTGCCAAGGTTGTAGTGCGCCTCGGCGAAATCCGGCTTGAACGAAAGCGCCGTATGGTAGGAAGCGATCGCTTCGTCAAGCTTTCCCTGATCGCGCAGCGCGTTCGCCAGATTGTAGTGCGCATCGGCATAATCGGGTGCGAGCGCAAGCGCCCTGCGAAAACTGGCGATGGCGTCGTCCGGCTTGGCTTGCGCCTTGAGCGCGACCCCCAGGTTGTTATGCGCCTCGTAAAAATCCGGCTTGAACGAGAGCGCGTTGAGAAAGCAGGCGATGGCTTCGTCGAGCTTCGCTTGTGCCTTGAGCGCGACCCCCAGGTTATTGTGCGCTTCAGTGAAATCCGGCTTGAACGAAAGGGCCTTGCGGTGGCTGGCAATCGCCTCGTCGAGCCTGCTCTGACTTTGCAGTACGAGTCCCAGGTTGTAGTGCGCCTCGGCATAATCGGGCCTGAGCGAGAGCGCCCGGAGAAAGCTCGCGATGGCAGCGTCGAGCTTGCCTTGTGCACGCAGCACGTTTCCCAGGTTGTTGTGATAAGTTGGACTCGACGGATTTGCCCTGATCGCCTTATTGATAAATTCAGCAGCGATTGCGTGCTTTCCCGCCTGAGAGGCGATCACCCCTAAATAATGCAAGGCATCCGGGTGATTGGGCTCAACCTCAAGTATCTTGAGATAGTGTGCTTCCGCCTGAGACAGGCGCCCGGCCTGATGGTGCGCGATTGCAGCCTGCAGGGCATCGGGTACCGGTCGCGCTCCTGAGACCGTGCTGCTCGACGCAAGTCGCCCGCAACACTGTTTGTATTTTTTACCGCTGCCGCAGTAACAGGGATCGTTGCGCCGCAGCGTATTCGTTTGTCTCATGCCCGGATGGCTATATCGTTCCGTCGATGATCTTGCCGACAATCGTGGCGGTACCATCGAAGTAATGCGTGTGCGCTCCAGCGCCGACGCAGAATTCAGAACCCTGCACGCCTTTTGCGATGGGATTGTTGCGTGGTTTCCACTGATCGGAGGCCGTCCAGAAAAAACGCCCGACGTAATCGCCGCTGCGATAGCCATTGACCCAGTGCGTGACGCCAAGTGCCGCCGGGTCGGGCGTGTCAGATTGGATGGTGGTGTGACGCGCCCATTCGTACAAATGCGGAAAACGCAGGCCGTAGAGCTGGCGCAGCGGTGAGCCGAACGTCAGCAGCGTCGTCGGCAATGGGTTCGAGAACGCGACGGGGTGGGCGTGGATGAATCGCAACAGATCCGCGGTGATGACCGTTCCCTGGCTGTGACTCACGATGACGAGCTTGCCATAGCCGTTTTTGGGATCGCATATATACGCAAGCAGAGACAGGTAGCGCGCCATCATGCGGCCGCGCGGATTGTGCTCGATCGGCCACTCTCTGAGCCAATTGTCGACGTCGAGCCCGATATCGAGCACTTTGCCAAACGCATCGAACAGTGCGTTGCGGAACACGACGCCGATTCCCGCGAATCCGACGGCCGCGCCGGCCATGTAAAACAAAGTCTTCGACCCTGCCAGATCGCCGAGAATCTGCTTGAGCCAAGGCTCCATGTCCATCAAATCCAGTAACTGGGCCACGGGCAAAACGATGAGCAGGGCGACGAGGTTGATGTACCCCGCCGCGCGCGCTACGACGAATCCCGAATCGAGCCAGTTGCCAAGCGCAATGCTTTCACTGGGGCCTTCGCCGATCGTCGGATGCGACTCGTGAATGATCGAGGGAAGCATTGCGATCATCGCGAGCACGATCGCCGCCATAATAAAAATCAGAAACGCATTGAATCCGGCGCTGGCCGATATCTCGAGCAGGTGATCCATGCACGTATACAGACTATCGGCCGTGCCGCAGCCGAGGTTTGCCTGCGTCCATCCGCCAAAGTAGCCGAACAGCGATTCATACCACTTGACGTCCGGAAACATTTTCTTGACGAGCGCCACCAACACAGACCAGAGGAGAAGATTGACGATTACAAAAATCGTTGCCGGAACGAACATCGCAACCTTGCCGGTCCACACCGCAGCCCTGATTCGGGCGGAAGACGTCGCTGCGATCGATGCGAAAAAACCCGACACGCACGTCGCCCAGGCTGCAACGATAAACAGGAGCCACGTGATTTCAAGCAACAAAAAGACGCCCTCGGCGACCCTCAGCGTGGAATAGACGATGGTGTCGTCTGCATCGCTGCCGGCGAACTCCTGCAGACTGGTCGTGAGCAGCGCACCCCACACCAATG
>DASYSI010000184.1:0-2248 GCA_036003485.1 Burkholderiales bacterium
TTCTGACCGCGATGGAAAGCGTAACGACCGCTGCCGAGTTGCGCGAGCGCGTCGCCGCGTGGCGCCGCGACGGCGCGCGCGTCGGTTTTGTGCCGACGATGGGCAACCTGCATGCGGGCCACTATTCGCTGGTTTCGATCGCGCGGGCGAACGCCGATCGAATCGTCGCCAGCGTGTTCGTCAACCCGACGCAGTTCGGTCCGCGCGAGGATTTCTCCAGTTATCCGCGCACGCTGGAATCGGATCGCGCCGGACTCCAAGCGCATGGCTGCGATCTGCTGTTCGCTCCTGGTGTCGAAGAGGTTTATCCGTTCGGAATCGAGGCGAGCGTGCGTGTCGATGTGCCGGTTGTCGCAGCAACGCTCGAAGGCGCGTTGCGCCCGGGCCACTTCACCGGCGTTGCGACAGTCGTGACCAAGCTGCTCAATCTCGTGCAGCCGGATGTCGCGGTCTTCGGCCAGAAGGACTACCAGCAACTTCTGGTCATCCAGCGGCTCGTGCGCGATCTGGCCTTGCCGGTCCGGATCCTCGCCGCACCGACGATGCGCGAGGCCAATGGCCTGGCGATGAGCTCGCGCAACCAATATCTCAGCGCCGACGAGCGCCAGCGCGCAAGGGCCATCCATGAAACGCTGGTTCGCATGTGCGGGGCAGTGCGGTCCGGAAAACAGCCCACGGCAATTGAAGACGATGCGTTGCGAGCGCTGGCGGCCGAAGGCTTTGCCGTCGACTATGCCGTCGTCCGGCGGCGGGAAGACTTGGCCGAGCCACTGCCCGGGCAAACGCACGGGCTGATCGCGCTGATCGCCGCAAAATTGGGCCGCGCGCGGCTCATCGACAATTTATCTACGGACCTGTAGCAAAAAGAACTCAACTGTGGTATTCTCGCTACCACTATCGGGATTTCCGCAACGCGAGCTAGTTGCCCCCGATGGTCGCAGGGCGCAATCTTTGGTAATCGTCTCTCTGACAAATCACCCTCAGTAGTCTCTACTGAGGGTTTTTTTTGTCCAATAATCTTCCAAACAATCTTTTATTTTCAAACGCTTGCAATCTAGCAGTTGCAGCGTCGCCGTTGCGGCGGGCGCTACGATTGCCGGCGGGTTTGTGCGCCGCCGCACCAGCATGGGCTGCCAAGTGTTGCGGAATCGCAACATTGGGTCGATCAATACCATCGCGGGTGCGTTCCGTTCACGTGATCGCCCTCAAGCGAAAGGATTCGGCGTCGAGGCACGTGAGCGGATATTCGCTCGATGGCGATCTGCCGGATCACTCCGGCATCCGCGAATGCGAACAAATCCATATTTATAACATCGAGCAAAATATACCTGGATTCGCGGCTGCGTAGGGTGGGCCTTGGCCCACCGCTCTTCTTTTTACGCGATCAAAAGCCGGTGGGCCAAGGCCCACCCTACGTTTGGTTTGACGCTTTCCTGCGCTGCTGCTCTTCCAGTGCCCACAGCACGTGTTCGCGCACGAGCGCCGATGGATCATTGCGCCGAGCGCCGAGGGCGGCGATGATCGATGCGGAGTGCGGCGCGTTGCCGAGCGCCACGGCAATGTTGCGCAACCAGCACTCATGGCCGATGCGGCGAATCGCCGAACCTTCCGTGCGCTGCAGGAATTCCTCGGCGGTCCATGCGAACAATGCGATCAGTGCCGCGCCATCGAGGCCGTGACGCACGACGAAGTCCGGCTCCACGCTTTTCCTGGCGAACTTGTTCCACGGACACACCAGCTGGCAGTCGTCGCAGCCGTAAATGCGATTGCCGAGCAGGGGGCGCAGTTCGAGCGGAATGCTGTCGCGCAGTTCGATCGTCAGGTACGAGATGCAGCGGCGCGCGTCGAGTTCGTACGGTGCAAGAATCGCGCGCGTGGGACAGATGTCGATGCAGCGCACGCAAGTTCCACAATGTTCTGTCGCGGGCGCGTCGACCGGCAGCGGCAGATCGGTGTAGAGCTCGCCCAGGAAGAACCATGAGCCGGCCGTGCTGCTGAGCAGGTTCGTGTGCTTGCCGATCCAGCCGAGTCCGGCATTGCGAGCGAGCGCTTTTTCCAGCACCGGCGCCGAGTCGACAAAAGCGCGATAGCCGAATGGACCAACGTGCCCGGCGATCCGGTCGGCGAGCCGCTGCAGGCGGTTGCGCAGCAGCTTGTGATAGTCGCGCCCGAGTGCGTAGCGCGACACGTAGCCCAGTTCGGGCTGATCAAGAACGACCCAGGCATCGCGCGCGCCGGGAGGGTCGTA
>DASYSI010000185.1:0-2883 GCA_036003485.1 Burkholderiales bacterium
TCCACTGCAATGCGTTCGGCGACGCGCCACAAGGGCGACACTTCAACGCGGTCGATGCGATTGCCCCATGCGTCCCATGGCGTGTGCTTGGGTTCGTTGTCGCGGTCGGAGAGCTGCAAACGGTAAAGCTCACCGCCCGCGAGCTCGCCCATCGCGGCGAGCGATGGCTCGATATCGCGCAGTACTTCGACGGGAAGCGCGTGTGCGAGCAGCCTGCGCAATGCACGGTCAGTCGCGTATTGATTGCCGAGCTGAGGCGGTTCCTGAACAAAAGACATCCCATATGATAGCTGTCTCATGCCAGGGCGGAAACTATCAACGAGGCACCAAGCTTCCGCGCGTCGATCAGGTGAATTTCAGGCCATGCCTGCCCGATCGACTCAACCCCGAAACGGCGACAGGTCGAGCTTGCCCGTGTAAGCACCTCCGGCAAACTGCAGAAACTGATCCGCGCGCTCTTCGTTCCAGCCGCCGTAGGCAACATTACCGCGGAACTTGCGCTCGAGATCTGCGCGCGACAGCGGTTCATGCACGCCACCGCGGATATGCGGTTGGCGCTCTTCGAATACGCGCCCGTCTTTGAGCGTCATCTTGATGTGTCCGGTGAAAGCATTCGGATACGGATTGTTGGGATCGACGACGTAGCGCACTTTGGCTGCCAGCCCAAGGATGCGTGCGTCGCGCACGGTTTTCGCGCTGAACGCCTCGAGCCCCGCACCGCCCGTAACAAACGCGACCGCGATATTGAAAGGCGCGCTGAACTTGGCGGCATAGTCGTTGGCGGGACGGTGCTTGGACGCGAGCGGCTCCCACAGCCGGTGCACGTAACCCTCGGCCGTTTCGCACAGCACGTCGACGATGTCATTCGCCGCGAAGCCTTTGCGCGCAAGCCGCAGCGCACAATCGATATACGGCTGATTCATGGTGCCGGTCGCATACGGCTTGAACGTGAGATTAAGCATGTGCCATTGACTGCCGAAATCCCGCGTCACGGCATCGTAATCGCCGGCGGCATTGCGCGCGAATCCATTGAACAGGCCGTGCGTGCCTTCGAACACTGTGCGCGGTCCGAGAAAACCGTGCTGACCGATACGCGCGGCCCAGCCGACGTGCAAGCGCTTGGTCCACGCCCCCTCGGCGAGATACTCGATGATGCCGCTGGCCATGCTGCCCGCGATGCCAAGCGCATCGACGGTCTGTTTGCGATTGAAACCCAGCGCCGCCGACACCGCAAGCGTGGATGCCATCGCGCCCAGCACGCTCGTCGGGTGAAATCCTGCTTTGTGGATCGCTTTCGGAATGACCAGGCTTAAACGGCACAATGCCTCGATGCCGGCAACAGTGCCAAGCAGCGCCGCGCGTCCATGCCGGCCGAAACGCTCGCACGCGGCGAGCACTGCGGGCACGATGACGGCGCCGCTATGCACCGGCCCGCCTTCGAAAGTATCGTCGAAATCCTCGCCATGCGCGGCAGTACCGTTGATCATCGCCGCATCTTCCGCACTGAACCCGCCGGCGTGGCCCAGCGCGCTGCATGAGCCGCCGCCATCGACGCCCGCAATCAGCGCGCGCACGTAATCAGTGCCGCGCGCGGCAACGCACAATCCGGCGACGTCGATCAACAGCTCCTCGGCGCGTGCGCGCACCGCCGCAGGAATGCGGTCAGCGCTCAACGCAGCGACGCAGTCAGCGAGCGTTTCGGAGACCGAAGCGATTTCTGAGGAAGTGGTCATCCGTTTACTTTCATCGTACCGTCTTGATGCCGGCGTTATTTGGGTTTGACTTTCTTGTAGCGTTCAGCGGGAACGAGCTCGGCAATCGTGCCGCCGGGAGCGCGAAACTTGATCGGAATTACACCGGGGTCGCTGATAATCTCGCAGCCGAATGATTTGATCTGCGCGGTCGATTTCTCGAGGTCTTCGACTTCTACCGCGAAATGATGAATGCAGGGTCCGTCCCCCGCGGCTTTGGATTCCGCGGACTGCGTGCCGGGGTCATACTTGATCAATGTGAAATCGAGCGCACCGTCGGTCAGGTGGCGCGACAGATGATCGCGCGTTTTGCGCGTCTCGACTTCCTTGAAACCGAACACCTTCTCGTAAAATTCGCTGGTGCGCTCGAGATCTTCAACTTTCAATGCCAGATGCACGATACGATTCATGGTACCTCCTGCGTGATAAAACATTGCCGAAAAAGTGGAAAGCGCGCCGATGCGTCTCCTAGAAGTTTCCGCCCGCCAGGCTAGTGGCCTATGTCGAAGCCCGCGGCGCTCAACAGCGGCTGCGCAGTGAAACCGGTCAGGCGCCGGATAAATTCCCGCGAGCAATCGGAATTTTCCGAGCGTGCGCCAAGTCCCACCGAATAGATCGCGATCTTTTGCAGCTCCGCAGGCAGCACTCCCACCAGCGTGACCCCACGATGGGGAATGATCTCGGTGGTCTGCGTGATGCCCATTTCGAGTGTACCCGTGCTCTCTGCAAGATGCGCCATTGCCGCATAGCCATGCGGGAAATATTGCAGCCGCGGTCTGACTTCGGCTGCAATACCGAGCCGGTCAAGCGCGTTGAGCAGCACCTTGCCGGCCGTTGCGAACTCCGGATCGGGGCATACAATTTTAGTCGCCGCCAGAAGGTTACCGCGCAGCACACGCGTATCTCTCACGTCCGGCAATGGCGTACCAGCGCGCACCGCGACTCCAGTTGCAACCTTGCCGAGGTCGATGCGCGATCCCGGCACCACCAAACCCTGCCGTATCAATTCGTCGATCAGTGCCGAAGTCAGAACGACGATGTCGGCTGACGCGCCGGCGAGCACGCGGTTTTTCATCGCTCCGACCGCACCGAAAGTGGTGTTGATCGAATGGCCGCTTTCGCGCTGAAATTT
>DASYSI010000186.1:0-5292 GCA_036003485.1 Burkholderiales bacterium
ATCGGCGCTGCATTCACGGCGCTCCTGTTTACGCTCGGCAAGTTTCTGATCGGCTTGTACATCGGGAAAACCGGTGTCGCCTCCGCATTCGGCGCTGCGGCCTCGGTCGTCGTCGTTTTGGTATGGGTCTATTACTCAGCGCAGATTTTCCTGCTCGGCGCAGAATTTACATGGGTCTATGCGCACGCGCTCGGGTCGCGCCGAAACGACCCACAGCCGCAGGCAGCCGATCCTTTCCCCCGCCGCGACGCGCAATCAGCGCCGGGCTAACGCTCAACTGCGCATTCGACTGAGGTCGGCCGCTCGCGATGGACATCAGCAGCCTTTCCTACCTTACGCCCAACCGATTCGGAGCCTGGGCGATCTATCTCGAGCAGATCGAGCGCGTCAAGCCGCACTTGGGCGAGCTTCGCGACCTCGTCGAGACGCTGGTGCACCCGCAGCGCATCGTCATCGTCAATATTCCGATCCGTCTCGATAACGGCCGTCTGGCGCATTTTGAAGGCTACCGGATCCAACATAACAACGCGCGCGGTCCCGGCAAAGGCGGCGTGCGCTTTCACCCGGATGTCACGCTGGGCGAAGTGATGGCGCTGGCGGCCTGGATGTCGATCAAGAATGCGGCAGTCAACGTTCCGTTCGGGGGCGCGAAGGGCGGCGTGCGCGTCGATCCGAAAAGCTTGTCGAACGACGAGCTCGAGCGGCTCACGCGCCGCTACACGAGTGAGATCGGCTTCATCATCGGTCCCGACAAGGACATTCCGGCTCCCGACGTCAACACCAACGAGCAGATCATGGCGTGGATGATGGATACGTACTCGATGAACGTCGGCCGCACCGCGACCGGTGTGGTCACGGGCAAGCCGCTGGCGCTCGGCGGCAGCCTGGGGCGGCGCGATGCGACCGGGCGCGGCGTATTCGTCGTAGCGGCCGAAGCGGCGAGACAGCGCAACCTCGCGCTCGCTTCGTCGCGCTGTGTGATACAGGGTCTGGGCAATGTCGGTTACGCCGCAGCACGGCTGTTTCATCAGCACGGATCCAAAATCGTCGCGGTGCAAACGGCGGCCGGCGCTGTCTACTGCGCGAATGGGCTGGATCCGGAAAAGCTGTGCGACCATGCAAAGCGCACCGGCAGCGTCACGGGATTTCCAGGATCGGAGCGCCTGACCGCAGAGGAATTCTGGAGCACCGAAACTGAATTTCTGATACCTGCAGCGCTCGAAGCGCAAATCACTGTCGCGAACGCCGACAAAATCCGCGCCCAGATCGTAGTCGAGGGAGCCAACGGTCCGACGACTCCCGAAGCGGACGACATTCTGGCCAATAACGGCGTACTGGTTGTGCCCGACGTACTCGCCAACGCCGGCGGCGTAACGGTGAGCTATTTCGAGTGGGTGCAGGATTTTTCGAGTTTCTTCTGGACCGAAGACGAGATCAACAACCGGCTCGACCACCTGATGGCCGATGCGTTCCAATCGATCTGCGATGTTGCCGCGCGCTTCAAGGTCACGTTACGCACCGCGGCGTTCATCGTCGCGTGCGAACGCATACTGCAGGCGCGGCAGCTGCGCGGGCTGTATCCGTAAGGGAAACTCTAATTAAGTATTCTCTTGAATCAGAGTTTCCTCTGAAATGGGGGATATACAAGGGGGCGTAGCCCTCTTGTTCACAGCTTCTTAACCAGTGAATATCACTTGGAAGCCGGCGCGACAGGTTTCTCGCTCGGAGGAATGTCCTTGCCGACCGGCGGCGGAACAATCAGAGCGCCCGAAGGATCTTTAGGATCGGCCGCGCGCGAAGCCGATTCCTCCGGCGTTTTGGACTCAACCGGCACAGGCTTTACCGGCGGCCGCACTGATTCTTTTAACTTCGTTTCTGGAGTCGGTGGTTCCGTTGCAGCCGCTGTGGCGGCAGTCAGCGACGAATCCGCTTGCGGACCAGCCAGAGGCGGCGTTTGTGCACATGCCACAAAAATATTGGCGGCCGCTATCGAAATGCCGGTGGTTATCAATTTGCGCGCGAGCTTCGGGTCCATTAAAGCCTCCTCACAGATTCAGCGCGCCGCACGACGCTGGCCGACGGCGCGTTTCATTTTAGCCGTGATCGTCTGGCGCACCGAAGCGAACTGCGCCCACGGATCGCGCCGCTTCGCGAGAACTTTTTCGACAGTTGCGAGCGTGTAGGCATCGGGACGCAGCGACGGCGTGAGCTCGTCCCACGCGAGTGGCATCGCCACAGTCGCGCCGGCTCGCGCGCGCAATGAGTACGGCGCGACCGCAGTCGCGCCGCGACCATTGCGCAGGTAATCGACAAAGATTTTGTCTTTGCGACGCGCTTTCGAGGCGACTGCCGTAAAGCGCGCGGGAAACTCGTCGACCAGACGCAGCGCGATATCGCGCGCGAAACTCTTGACCTCGTCCCACGCGCCGCGGCGCGCGAGCGGCACGACAACGTGCAGTCCTTTTCCGCCGGTGGTTTTAAGAAAGCTCTTCAGTCCCAATTCATCGAGTAATTGGCGCGTTGCGCGCGCGGCTTCCACGACATTGACCCACGGCAATCCCGCGTCGGGATCGAAATCGATCACAAACATATCGGGGCGCTCAATCTGATCGATCGTCGCATTCCATACGTGCAATTCGAGCGTGCCCATCTGCGCCAGTCCGACGAGCGCTTCCGCCCTGTTGGCGACGATATAAGGATTGCGGCCCGCGCCGTCTTCGATCATGGCAACTTCGATACCCTGGATCGCGCTTTCAGACGCATGTTTCTGGAAAAAGCATGCGCTGCGCGCGCCGCTTGGACAGCGCACGATCGACAGCGGCCGGTTCCCGATATAGGGCAGGATGCGGGGCGCCAATCGTTCGTAATAGCGCGCAACGTCGAGCTTGGTCAGTTTCGCCTCGGGGTAAACGATGCGGTCAGGATGTGTGATCTGAACTCCGCCGACGCGGGCGTCCGCGGGTTTCGATGTTTTCGAAGCGGCGGCGGCCGCGCGCGCCTTCTTAGCGGCTACCGCATTGTCGCCGGCGCGGTCATGCTGCTGAGCGTTTTCGGGTTTGTTCTTAGCCACCCTTTTTTTTCCATCATTTTGTACGCCCTCGCCCAAAGTCTCGATGGTTTTGCCGGTGACCACGCTTTCCGGCCGCTCGTCGACGAGTTTCGTACCTTCGCCCGGCCGCGCAGCCTGGTCGCGCTCTTTGATCAGCAGCCAGTTCTCCTTGCCCGCGGCGGCGCGCCCGTTCATGCGCACGAGCGCCCAACCGCCTTTCAGCTTCGCACCGCGAAGCTTGAATTTAAGCGCGCCCGCGCGATACGACCTGCGCGCGTCGCCGACCGGTGTCCAGGTACCGCGGTCCCAGAGAATGACCGCACCTGCGCCGTATTGTTTTTCAGGAATGATCCCTTCGAATTTCCCGTATTCGAGCGGATGATCTTCGACATGGACCGCAAGGCGCTTGTCCGCCGGATCGAGGCTCGGGCCTTTCGGCACAGCCCAGCTTTTTAAAGTGCCGTCGAGCTCGAGGCGAAAATCGTAATGCAGGCTGCGCGCGGCGTGTTTCTGGATCACGAATTGAAACCGCGGGCCGGAAGACCCGGCGCTTCCCGCCGGCTCGGGCGTTTTCTTGAAATCGCGCTTACGCCGATATTTGACGAGGCTCATGCGCTCTTTCGCTCGACTGTCTTCAGCGCGGCGCGGTGCGAGACCGGCTTGCGCGCTGTCGAAGTCGCTTGTCCGGATCCCTTGTTGGCACGCTCCGTTTTGCCCGCTCGACGGCCCGCGTGTCCGCGCACACTTTCACGCAGCAGCGCGGTCAGATCGATAACGTCTGCAGTGCGCGGCGGCGCCTTGGCCTCTTCCGGCTCTGCCGCTTCCTTGGTTTGTCCGGACTTTATCTTCTGCTTGACGCGAGCGAGCAGATCGTCGCGATACGAATCATGGTAGCGCTTGGGATCCCATTTCCCGGCCATGCTTTCGATCAGTTTGAGCGCCATGTCGATCTCAGCCTGGGTCACACCTGCAGCGCGCAGGCCGGCTTCGGGTAATTTCGATTCATCGACAGCGCGGATTTCGTCCGCATATCTCAGCGTGTTGAGCATCAACATGCGCTCGCCCGGAATCACTGCCGCGAGGTGCTGCCTGGTCTGGATGACAACCGTCGCAACAGCGATGCTTCCGGCGCGTTTCATCGTTTCGCGCAGCAGCGCGTAGACCTTGTTGCCCCCTTTGCTCGGCATGAGATAGTACGGCGTGTCGTAGTACATGGGGTCGATTTCGGTACCGTCGATAAACGTCAGAATCTCCACCGTCTGGGTGGCCGTCGGGTTTGCGCGTCGGAAGTCTTCATCACCGAGCACGACGTACTGGCCCTTCTCGTATTGGTAACCCTTTACGATATTTTCAGCTGCCACCTCTTTCCCGGTCGTCTTGTTGATCTTTTTGTAGCCGATCGGCGCCATCGTGCGCCGGTCGAGCAAATCCATATCGAGGGTGTGCCGCTGCGCAGCCGGAAATAATTCGACCGGCACGTGAACGAGACCGAAGCTGATAGCGCCTTTCCAAAGTGCACGTGGCATAGTGGTGTCCAGGATTTAGAAAACGTCGCGGCCGCCCGCGCTTCAGCGTTCGGCGACCGCCGCTCAGACCCAATCTATACCCGATCATAACGGCGACACGTCAGTGGCGTCTGATTCAAATGTCATCAGATCGCCTACATCTCTGCATTGTAGGTTTACGCTCACCGCTGACTTCGTTCCGGCTTACAGACGCACGAGTCCGCGTTCGGGCACTCTTGACACATGAAGCGCCGACAATTCGGCCGCGCCGCACTGCGGACGCTGAACTTCTACGTGCCGCCAGCGTATACCCAACGCGGAGATCCGCTGCCGCGCGGCCGCCCCTAGGGCCGCGCGAGGCACCGATGCAACTCGTAGAAATTCTGCTTCCTCTATGTGACAACGATGGACGCGCGTTCGCGCATTCGAAATTCAACCGCATCCGCGATGCGCTGACGCGCCGCTATGGCGGCGTCACGATGTTCAGGCGCGCTCCCGCTGAAGGCCTCAGTAAGGAAGGAAGCGCCGTGACGCGCGACGACATCGTGATTTTCGAAATCATGATCGGCAGCCTCGATCGGCGCTGGTGGACGCGCTATCGAAAGGGGCTCGAAACACAGTTCCGCCAGGCGCGTGTCGTAGTGCGGGCGTCTGAAATCGAGCTGCTTTAGCCAATCGCGCGGCAGGCAGCACGTAAGCCGGCGTCCTACAGTGAAATCGGAGCGAGGCGCATGTTAG
>DASYSI010000187.1:0-9747 GCA_036003485.1 Burkholderiales bacterium
TACAAGGAGGCCGCCCTCGATTCTCAACCCGGACTGTGCTGTACCACCACGCCGGTCTGGCAGCTTCCCGGGCTGACAATTCCCCAGCAGATGCTCGCGATGAACTACGGCTGTGGCAGCACGGTTAACCCGCGTGATCTCGTCAATAGCCCGACCCTACTGTATGTCGGGGTCGGCGGCGGAATGGAGTTGCTGCAGTTCGCGTATTTTTCGCGCCGCGCGGGCGGTGTAATCGGTCTCGACATCGTCGATGAAATGCTCACTGCGTGCCGCGCCAATCTGCGCGAGGCCGAATTGCAGAATCCGTGGTTCAGCCCCTCCTTCGTCGATCTACGTAAGGGTGACGCGCTCGATCTTCCCATCGCCGATGCGTGCGTCGACGTTGCGGCACAGAATTGTCTCTTCAACATCTTTCACGACGCAGACTTGAAGCAGGCTCTATCGGAGATGTACCGGGTTTTGAAGCCGCGTGGCAGGCTAATCCTCTCCGATCCGGTGTGTGAGTCGCCCATGCCCGAGCACTTAAAAAACGATGAGCGGCTGCGCGCGCTCTGCCTCACCGGGGCGATATCACTCGACGATTACGTCAGGCGCCTGACAGACCTCGGCTTTGGCACCATCGAAATCCGCGCCAAACGGCCCTATCGAGTATTGTCACCCCGGCATTACCCCATCGAGCGCGTGATTTTCATCGAAAGCGTCGAGATCTGTGCCATCAAGGATCCGATGCCGGCCGACGGACCTTGTGTCTTCACCGGTCGCGCTGCCATATACTTCGGCGATGATGCTTACTTTGACGATCACAAAGGCCACTGTCTCGCGCGCAATCAGCCGCTCGCTGTTTGCGATAAGACCGCTGGCGCGCTCGCGGCGCTGGGCCGCGACGACCTCTATCTATCCGCAGCCACCTACTTCTACGATGGCGGAGGGTGCTGCTGACGCGGCGATGCGCATCGCTCGCGGGCGCGGCCGCGCTGCCCCGCCAAACTTCCAATCACCACGCCTCGCGCATGACAACGCAGCAAGATAAGGCGCGACAGTCATGACCAAAGCCCGTGTCATCCTGCTGGCGGGAGTCGTTGCATTGATTGCCGCGTTTTTCGCTTTCGATCTTGCACACTACATCACGCTCGATTACTTCAAGTCCCAGCAGGCAGCAATCAACGAACTCTACGCCGCGCACCCGCTGCGGACCGCGGCAATATTTTTTGCGATTTACGTTGCGCTAACTGCGCTTTCGATCCCGGGCGCGACGGTGATGACGCTGGCTGCCGGTGCGATCTTCGGCCTGCTGTGGGGCACGGTCATCGTCTCGTTCGCATCTTCGCTCGGGGCAACGCTCGCGTTTCTCGCCGCGCGCTTCGTGCTGCGCGATTCGATCCAGGCACGGTTCGGCGACAAGCTCGCCGCGATCAACAGGGGCATCGAGAAGGACGGGCCGTTCTACCTGTTTACGCTGCGGCTGGTGCCGGCGGTGCCGTTTTTCGTGATCAACCTGGTGATGGGACTGACGCCGCTCGCGGCCTGGACTTTTTATTGGGTGAGCCAGGCCGGAATGCTCGCTGCAACCATCGTCTACGTGAATGCGGGAACCGAAATCGCCAAGCTCGATTCGCTCAAAGGCATACTGTCGCCGACGCTGATCGTTTCATTGGCGTTGATCGGCGTATTTCCGCTGATCGCGAAATGGATCGTCAGCATTTTCAAGAAACGCAAAGTCTACGCACGCTGGAAGAAGCCTGCGCGCTTCGACCGTAATCTGGTCGTGATCGGCGCCGGCTCGGCGGGCCTCGTCGCCGCGTACATCGGCGCCGCGGTCAGGGCCAAAGTCACTTTGATCGAGAAGCACAAAATGGGGGGAGACTGCCTCAACACCGGCTGCATTCCGTCAAAAGCGCTGATCCGCTCGGCCAAGCTGCTGTCGCACATCAAGCGGGCCCCCGAATTCGGCATCAAATCAGCGCATGCCGAGTTCGATTTCGCCGACGCGATGCAGCGCGTGCAGCGCGTCATCAACACCGTCGCGCCTCATGATTCGACCGCGCGTTATTCCAAACTCGGCGTTGAATGCATTGCCGGCGACGCAAGAATCACCTCGCCGTGGACTGTGACGGTCAATGATCGAACGCTCACCACACGCAGTATCGTCATCGCCGCGGGCGCGCGCCCGAGCGTGCCGCCGATTCCCGGCATCGATCAAGTCGGTTGCCTCACGTCCGAGACGGTGTGGAATCTGCGCGAGCTGCCGCAGCGGCTCATAGTACTCGGAGGCGGGCCGATCGGCTGCGAGCTCGCGCAATGCTTTGCGCGCTTCGGCTCGATGGTAACGCTGGTGGAAATGCTGCCGCGGCTGCTGATACGCGAAGATCCGGAAATTTCGGATATGCTGCTTGCGCGCTTCCGCGCAGAAAATATCAAGGTGCTGACCGCGCACCGCGCCGTACAATTCAGCGTCGAAGGCGGCCGCAAAATCCTGCATTGCGCAAACGATAGCGGCGAGGTGCGCATCGAATTCGACACGCTGCTATGCGCGGTGGGACGCGTCGCCGATAGCAGCGGCTATGGGCTCGAGACGCTCGGCATCGCGGTATCGAAAACGCATACCATCGAGATCAATGAGTACCTGCAGACGCTCTATCCGAATATTTACGCCTGTGGGGACGTCGCCGGCCCGTTTCAGTTCACCCATACCGCCGCGCACCAGGCGTGGTATGCGGCAGTCAATGCGCTGTTCGGCGGCGTCAGGAAATTCAAGGCGGATTATTCGGTGATTCCTTGGGCGACATTTACCGATCCGGAAGTCGCGCGGGTCGGCTTGAACGAGCAAGATGCAAAGGAAAAAAACATCGCGTACGAAGTCACGAACTACGGTATCGACGGTCTCGACCGCGCGATCACCGACGGCGAGGCGCACGGTATCGTCAAGGTGCTGACCGTGCCGGGCAAGGATAAAATACTCGGCGCCACCATCGTCGGCGAACATGCCGCAGACCTGCTCGCCGAATACGTGACGGCGATGCGCCACGGCCTTGGCCTCAATAAAATTCTCCGCACCATCCACATCTACCCGACGTTCGCCGAAGCCAATAAATACGCGGCCGGCGCGTGGAAGCTCGCGCATCGACCCATGAGATTACTGCAATGGGCCGAGCGTTACCATGGATGGATGCGGACGTAAGCGGCGTTCTAGTGCTGCGTGACGGTTATCTCTGTCTTCCTTTTTGGCGTAGGATGGGTTGAGTGCAGCGATACGCATCGCTCGAGCTATGACAGCACCCCAACTTTCGATCATCATTCCATGCTTCAACGAAGCCGCGATCATCGGCCCCGCCCTCGAACGGCTGCAGCCGCTGCGCCGGCGCGGCGCTGAAGTGATCGTAGTCGATGGCGTCAGCACCGATGATAGCGCCGCGCGCGCCGCGACGCTGGCCGACCGGATCCTGAGCGCGCCGCGCGGCCGCGCGGTGCAGATGAATGCCGGCGCGGTCATTGCGCGCGGTAATGTATTGCTTTTTCTGCATGCCGATTGCGCGTTGCCGCGCGAGGCCGACCGCCTGATACTTGACGGCATCGCTGCGCATAACCGGCGTTGGGGACGCTTCGATGTGCAGCTCGCTGGAACGCATCCACTACTCCGCGTCATCGCTTTCATGATGAACCGGCGCTCACGCCTGACCGGCATTGCAACCGGCGACCAGGGCATGTTTGTGGCACGCGATCTGTTCATCGCAGTCGGCGGCTTTCCGGTTATGCCGATCATGGAAGACGTCGCGCTCTCGCGCACGCTCAAATCGCATGGCGCACCGCTGTGCCTGCGCGAGTGCATCGCCGCTTCGTCGCGACGCTGGGAAGCGCGCGGCGTGTTGCGCACCATCGTGCTGATGTGGCGGCTGCGTCTGTCGTATTTCCTCGGCGCCGATCCCGCGGATCTTGCGCTTTTGTATGACGGCGCCCGCACCCGCGGCTGATACCCGCATCATCGTATTCGCGCGCGCTCCCGAGCCGGGCGCGGCCAAGACGCGTCTGATTTCGCTGCTCGGCACCGAGCGCGCGGCGGCGCTGCAGCACGTTCTGATCGACCGGGCACTTGCAACCGCGCTTGCCGCAGGCATTGGTCCGGTCGAATTATGGTGCACGCCGTCTGCACAGCACCCGCTGCTCGTCGATTGCGCCGAACGCCACGGCATAACCGCTGCCAGCCAGAGTGACGGCGACCTTGGAACGCGCATGCTGCATGCGGCGCTCTCCGCGCTCGCCGTCACTCCGCGCGTGCTGATCATCGGCAGTGATTGCCCGGCATTGAGTGCAGGCGATTTGCAGCGCGCGGCGGCGGCGCTGGCGAATCAACACGATGCGGTGCTGGTTCCCGCCGAAGATGGCGGTTATGTGCTGATCGGACTGAAGGGGTGGGATGCGCGGCTGTTCTCGGACATCGCGTGGGGCGGCGATCAGGTAATGGCTGCGACGCGCGATCGATTGACTGCCCTTAACTGGCGCTGGCTCGAGCTCGCATCTCTGTGGGATGTCGATCGCCCTGCCGATTATGAGCGCCTTGCCGCAAGCGGACTGATTCCGGATCTCGAATCGGTTATCACCGCGCGCTCCTGCATACTCTAAAGCCAGCCATCCCCGTCGCGATGCGGACTTCGCGATGAGCCAGATGTTGCATGCACGGAACCCGCATGCGCGCACATGGTCACATTTCTTTCAAGCCACGTGAAAAGCGATTTCTGGACACGCAGTTACGCCGCAGCTTAAATATTAAGGCTCACCTCATGATCATCGCCAGCCGTCGCTACAAGCCTTTTGCCTTTTGCGCAGATTAAAGGGACAATAGTCATCTTGCTAAGGGATTGTTAACAAATGCTTTTAAAGCGTCGACGACGATGCCCCAAACCTTAAAGTCTGGAGACCATGCTGCATGTCAGACCTGGCCAGCCTGCGCGCGCTGAGTAAAACCTCTCCGCAACTTCCTGTGCATTGGTATTTCGATCCGCAGGTTCACGCCCTTGAACGCACGCGGCTGTTCGAACAGGGTCCCGGCTACATCGGCCATGAGCTGATGGCGCCCGGCCCGGGCGATTTTCAAGTTTTGGAATGGATGAGCAATGGCAAGGCGCTGGTGCGCAATGTCAATGGCATCGAGTTGATCAGCAATGTTTGCCGCCACCGCCAGGCCATCATTCTCAAAGGGCGCGGCAAAGTAAAAAATATTGTGTGTCCGCTGCACCGCTGGACCTACGGCCTTGACGGCAAACTTCTCGGCGCCCCGCATTTTCCAGGAAACCCGTGTCTCGACCTCGGCAAATCACCATTGCAAAACTGGAGCGGCCTGCTGTTTTCGGGCCCGCGCGACGTCGCGCGTGACCTTGCGCATCTCGGCGTACGCCACGATCTCGACTTCTCGGGCTATATGCTCGATCGCGTGCAGATCGACGAACATGCGTACAACTGGAAAACCTTCATCGAGGTCTACCTTGAGGATTATCACGTTGTGCCATTTCATCCAGGACTGGGTAGCTTCGTATCGGTAGAGGACCTGAAATGGGAGTTCGGCGACTGGTACAGCGTCCAGACCTGCGGGGTGAAACAGGGTCTCGCGCGGCCCGGCACACCGGTCTACGAGAAGTGGCATGAAGTGTTGCTGCGGTATAACGAAGGACGCAACCCGCCGCATGGTGCGATCTGGCTCACGTATTATCCCAACATCATGGTCGAGTGGTATCCGCATGTGCTGGTGATCAGCACCATTATCCCGCGCGGCCCTGAGGCGTGCACCAACGTTATCGAATTCTATTACCCGGAAGACATTGCACTGTTCGAGCGCGAGTTCGTCGCGGCGGAACAGGCGGCCTATGCAGAAACCGCGCTCGAGGATGTTGAGATCTGTGAGCGTATGACTGAAGGCCGCCGCGCGCTCTATTTGCAGGGCATCAGCGAAACTGGTCCCTACCAGTCACCGATGGAAGACGGCATGCTGCATTTCCATGAGTTCGTGCGGCGCGAAATCGGCGAGACCGCGCGTTGATTGGAAAAAAAAGAGACAGCCTCGCTACTAAGGACGCGAAGGACGCCAAGTAAAATCCTTATCGTTATTCTTTTTCGATTGCGTCGTGAAATAATTATGCAGCCATTACCGACACCCCGTTTGTGAATGAATTGCTTTCCTTTGCGTCCTTGGTGTCCTCTGCGGCAAAGCTTTTAAGATTAAGCTTTAGGTGAGTATGACCTACACGACGTTAGTATCTGTTATCGAGCTTGCCGCGCATCTCGACGATTCTGACTGGATCGTGTTCGACTGCCGCCACGATCTCGGCGACACCGAAATGGGTCGCCGTGCTTATGCGCAGTCGCATATCCCCGGTGCACGTTTTCTGCACCTGGATGAGGATCTGTCGGGCCCCAAGACCGGCCGTAACGGCCGCCATCCACTGCCGGCACCGGAAACATTCTGCAGGCGTCTGGCTGCGCTCGGCATGACTCACGACAAGCAGGCGGTGGCGTACGACGACGCCGGCGGATTTTATGCGGCGCGCCTTTGGTGGATGCTGCGCTGGGTCGGACACACGCAGGTCGCAGTGCTCGACGGCGGGTGGGAAGCGTGGCTCGAAGCAGGCCTGCCAGTCAGCACGGAAGCACCCTCCATCACGCCGGGCGCCTTCAGCGGGATCGCGCAGGATGACACCGTTGACGCGCGTTACCTCCTCGACCCGCTCGCGCATCCGCAGCAGCGCGTGGTCGACGCACGCAGTCCCGAGCGCTTCCGCGGGGAGAATGAAACACTCGATCCGGTCGGCGGCCATATACCGGGCGCGCTGAACCGCTTTTTCAAGAATAATCTGGCGGCCGACGGACGCTTCAAGCCGAAGCACGCTTTAAGACACGAATTCTCGGTCTTGCTCGGTGCGGTGCCGCCGGCGCGAGTCGTGCATCAATGCGGCTCGGGTGTTACCGCGTGTCATAACCTGCTTGCGATGGAGATCGCGGGACTCAGCGGATCAAAACTCTATCCCGGCTCGTGGAGCGAGTGGTGCAGCGAACCACAGCGGCCGGTTGCGCGCTAATCACAACGTACAAACACGTCTCACCGCGTCGCGGTAGGCAGTTGAACATTGGGTGATCCCCGCGTCACTTTGCGCTGTTTGTCGCTGCCCTGAAAACGCTGGCGCCGTTGGTCGAACAGTTGTTTGCGATGCTCCTGTGCCCGCGTATTCTGTGCTTCAGAAGCGGCTGCGACAGAGGGGCGTGCGACACTGCAATCGGCATACTCGCTGTAGCCGATAACGGCAACTAACGCGATCGCCGCCAGCGCCGCGATGCATTCGGCAATCGCCATCCAGACGCTGGCCGGTTTAGCGTGCATCATTTTCAGCATCCTTCTGTGCTCAGATGAACTTAGCATGATCTCCTCCTCGCTCCTGACGAAAGGCAAACCACGGTGCGCCCGTTGCGCGTGCTAATCGCAGTGACCGGATTGCGGCGGCGCCGCGGTGAGCGCGAGTCGACAGCGTGCGCGAATAGGCTGCAACACGCGACGCACGTGAAACGCGATCAAGAAACGCGTTACGGCTATGCGTTGCTTCCATACCCAGCGTGGGCAACAAAGTACATTCACCCAACTGCAGCGTTGCCTGCTCTCGATCAACGGCCCGGGTTCACGTTTCATAGCTGGTAACACTGTCTCAATCAACTATTGCGTCTAGAACGTCGGCGGTTGCGGCTCGATTTCCTTCGCCGGGTTCACGTACTGCGACGGCACGTAGGGGACTGCCGGCGCGGCTGCGTTGGTAACCGCACCGAATCCCGTGTCGTCAACCCACATCGCCGTCAGCGCACCCGCACTGCCGAACAGCATCAACAGCACCAAGGTCAGGATCACCAACGACTTGCTATCGGGGCTCAGACCACAGCCGGAACTGTCATTCTCGTTCACTGTAAAGCGCGAAATCTTGTTAGTTTCCATGACGCCTCCTTCATCCAACGGCCGTGATTGCGGTGCCGGCCGTGCACCGGGAACAGTGAAGCGTTCCATGTGCCGGAATTCTGGACCGCGCGCGGCGCAAGATAAATACGACTGAAGGATTAAGCCAGGCGCATGACTTCTGCTACAGAAAAATACCGGCTCGCGCGCCGACAACCTGTCAACACCGCACTGTTTTTCAATCGGCGACGAAATAGGACCTTTGGTCTAGCAGGCTAGTACCGGCGCGTACATGCGGTCGTTCAACGCGAGGGTTTGGAGGAGAGACGAATTTCAACCGCGGCCGAATGATGTGAATATCTCACAAGATTTCTGCAAGGTACTTAACACGCGTGAAACCGGTTCGATGGATAAGATGCGTCCTATCGATGCCGCACGACGCGACACAAGATCGGGACCGGGAAAGTTGAGATGCGCCGCTTCGAAGGTCCTGACAACTGAACACTGCAATGGCGCACATTTATCGGTATCCAGGAGGATATTATGAAACGCATCATTCAAGGGTTGGCTTTTGTTGCACTCATTTCTGCCGCGCACGCTTCGTATGGATCAGCTTTCCCGGCCGACGGTGAAGCGGTATCTGTGCCGATGGCATGGACTTTCGCCGATCGTCACATGGGTCGTTCCGGCCAGAGTATGGGCAGCGCGTTCCCCGCGAATGGAGATGAGAAGCCGCTGTCGGTCGGATCGACCTACGCCGATCGTCACGCGGGTGAACTCAATCAGCGCCTCGGCAGCGCCTTTCCTGCAAGCGGAGATGAGAAGTCGATACCGGTTGCGTCGACGTACGCCGATCGGTATGCGCGTCAGGCCGCGCAGCGCACAGCTGCACGTAACGACGACTGAGTAGACTTTCGGTGCAGGCCGCAACGACTCGCACCGAAGTCTCTCGCGACGCCGAATCGACGCTGTGATATGCACACAAAGGAACAATATGAACCATCGCGCCAAATTGCGGAACGATCTGCCGATTCTCCGCCCGCCGCGGTACGCCGGCGAGTTTTGTAATAAACTAGCGTCGGGGTTGATAGCGCATCTTGACGGCGGCCAGCCAAACTGTGGACCACAAGGAAACAGTGCGTTGAAAATACTGATTGTCGACGATCACGAGTTGATTCGCGAAGCCATGCGACAGGTGCTGAAACAACTCGACGCAAATATCGAAGTGATGGAAGCCGCCAACTGCGTCGACGCGCTGACGTTAGCCGATCAACATCCGGATCTGGATCTGATCCTGCTCGATATTCAATTGCCGGGAACGAGCGGCCTCGAAGCGCTGAGCAAATTCCGTGAGCGGCATCCGGCGATTCCGGTCGTCGTGTTGTCCGGGTCGGAAAGCCGCGACGACATCATGCGTGCGATCGACGGCGGCGCAATGGGCTTTATTCCGAAGTCGCAGCCGAGCCGTGTCATGATCAATGCGCTGCGGTTGGTGCTGGCCGGCGGCGTCTATCTGCCGGTGGAATTCTTGGGTTTACCGGCCGCCTCTCCGGCTGCGCCCCTGGCCAACGCGGCCACGGTCCGAACACCCGCGGATCTCGGTATGACAGGTCGCCAAAGCGAAGTGCTGGCGCTGCTGATACAGGGCAAACCCAACAAGCTCATCTGTCGCGATCTCGGGCTTGCCGAAGGCACGGTCAAGATTCACGTTACGGCGATCCTGAGAGCGCTGGGAGTCGCTAACCGCACGCAGGCGGTGATCGCGGTGAGCCGGCTCGGCCTCAAGCTCGGCGGCATCGGCGCCGTACCGCCGGCGCCCGGCACTT
>DASYSI010000188.1:0-5808 GCA_036003485.1 Burkholderiales bacterium
TCAACGCAACCCTCTATCCCGACCTGCCGTACGATTCAATCAAGGACTTCGCGCCCGTTTCGCTGATTGCTTCGAGCCCAATGATCGTCGCGGTCTATCCGGCGTTGGCCGTAAACAACGTGCAGGAACTTATCTCCCTTGCGAAAGCCAAACCGCGGCAGATCCTTTACCCCTCCGCAGGAACGTGGAACGCGACTCATCTGGCGGGCGAGCTATTCAGTGTGATGGCGGGAGTGACGTTGGTGCATGTGCCGTACAAGGGTGCTGCGCCGGGTATGAGCGATCTCATCGCCGGAAGGCTGCAAGTCGTCTTCGCGACTGCGCCTTCGGCCATGGCACTTATCAAGGCGGGCAGGTTGCGCGCGATCGCAATAACAAGCACTGCGCGTTCCGCCGTAATGCCAGATTTGCCTACGGTAGCGGAATCCGGTGTTCCGGGTTACGAAGCCAGCACTTGGTACGGGTTGCTTGCGCCGGCTCGCACGCCGCGCACGATCGTGATGCGTCTTAACGCCGAAACAAAAAAGGCATTGGCCGCAGCGGAGGTGAGGGAGCGGTTCGCTGCTGCGGGTGCGGATCCTGTCGGCAATTCGCCGGACCAGTTTGCCGCTTACGTGCGCACGGAATCCGCGAAGTGGGCAAAGGTCATCAAGCTATCCGGCATCAAGCCCGAATGACTGCATACTTCTCACTACCACTCGCGATTGGCGCTCTCGTCGCGAACTTAGACACTGGACATCTATTACGAATATTCTGGAATGTACTCGCGGCTACTCAGTGATATTGTTGTCGCGGATCAATTTGCCCCACTTGGCATAATCGCGCTTCAGCAGGTCGGCGAGTTGCTCGGGTGTCGACAACACAGGATCTGCACCGGTACTGATGAGGCGTTCGCGAACATCGGCCATGGCGATCGCCTTGCGCACGGCGTCGTTCAGCCGTTCGACGATCTCGCGCGGCGTCTTCGCCGGCGCAAATACCGCGTACCAGTTTGGTGCTTCGACGTTTTTGAAACCCTGCTCCTCCATGGTTGCAACCTCGGGCAGCAACTGCACGCGCTTGTCTCCGGCAATCCCGATCGCCCGCAGTTTTCCTGCGCGAAGGTGCGGGAGCAGCGGCGTCACGTCGAGGACCAGCGAGCTGACTTGGCCCCCGATTGCGTCGGTCACGGACGGCGCGGCACCCTTGTACGGGACGTGAATGAGATCGATCTTGGCCGAAGCCTTCAGCAGCTCTTGTGCAAGATGCGGGATGCTGCCAATGCCCGTCGATGCCATCGTGATCTGGCCCTTGCGCGCGCGCGCCAGCGCCACGAACTCTTTCGCATTCCTTGCCGGCAGGGACGGATGAACTGCGAAGGTGCTGTAGGCGGTCACCACCTGCGCGATCGGAGCGAAATCATGCAGCGGCTCGTAAGGTAGCTTGACGCCGATGTGCGGACTGATCGCCATGGCCCCGCACGTCGTCAGGAACAGCGTGTGGCCGTCGGGAGCAGATTTCGCAACGTAATCGGCACCGATGGTGGCGTTTGCGCCAACCCGGTTTTCGACAATCACGTTTGTACCCAGCAGGCCGGGCAGCTTGTCGGCAAGCACGCGCGCTGTGAAATCTGCAGGACCTCCAGGAGGAAACCCGACGACGATCCGAATGGGTTTCGACGGAAACGGCTGGGCATACGCGCCGGGCATCAGGGCATGTAGAACCAGTGTGGCAATGATTGCGACCGCACGCAATTCAGTCATTCCAAAACTCCTTGGACCGCTCACAGTTTAAATCTTACCAGCAGCCTGGCCTGCTAGAGCACCGAACGCACGAGACCGCCATCGACTCGGATCGTGGTGCCCGTGATGTAGCTGGATTTTCCCGATGCGAGGAACGCCACCAGGTTTGCGAGCTCGCGCGGTTCCCCAATGCGGCCGACGGCGGTCTCCTTGGCGCGTTCCGCCAGCGCTTCCTCGATGGAAATCCCAAGTTGCTTGGCGCGTGACGTCACGTTGCCGAGCATGCGCTCGCTCATAAGCGACCCGGGACACACGTTGTTGACCAGAATGCCGTCGCGCCCCACTTCATCGGCGAGACTTTTGGCGAACGCCACCACCCCCATGCGTGTCGCGCCCGAGAGCGCCAGGTTGGCGATGGGCTGATATACGGTGCTCGCGAGTATGTTGATGATGCGTCCGCCACCCTGCTTTTTTAGATGCGGAACGGCTTCTCTCGACATTCGCGCGAAGTAGAGCAGCGATCGCTGCACGGCTGTCGCCCACTGCTCTTCAGTCGCGTTACGCGAGGTGGCGAGCGGCGGACCGCCGGAATTATTGACCAGAATATCAATTTGCCCGAAATGTTCGATGGTTGCTGCAATCAGTGCACGGATAGTGTCGTGTTGTTCCAGATTTCCGGCAAAAGCGAAAACGTCCGCGCCGGTGGCGCGTCCAATTTCATGCGCCGCCCGCTCGAGATCGGCTTGCGTCCGGCTGCACACGACGAGCTTCGCGCCTTCCTGCGCGAGGGCTTCTGCGCAGGCGCGGCCCAATCCCTTGCTGGCGCCGCCGACGATGGCCACCTTGTTTTTCAGTTCCAGATCCATATGCAACGTCTCCCTTTGTTTAATACGACCGGACCCTATGCTAGCGCAAAAGCAATGCGCGAATCGCGCGCCCAGTCTTGACGGCGGTGCGGATGAGCATGCAATGAACGTAAAAGGCACCGGACTGTCACAATGATGACATTACCCGACGCAACGCTATTCAACACAGTACGTATACACTCAACGCGACCCTGCATAACTGGAGTAAACCCATGACGATGATCATCGCCGGAACTTTCCAACAACAGGATCAGGCGCAGGCAGCCGCGGCTGAGCTCGCGCGCGCGGGATTCCCGGCCGCCGAGACGACGATGTTCTTCGTGAATCCGCCGGGCCAACACGACCGCTATCCGATCGGAGGTGATAAAGAAGAGTCATCGGGCACACACGAGGCGCCGACTGGAACCGCCGCTGGTGCGGCCGTCGGCGGCGTTATTGGGGCTGCAGTCGGACTTGCGACGCTGCCGATACTCGGACCCGCCGCCCCAGTCGCGGGCGCTGGCATCGGCGCTTACACGGGTTCGCTTTATGGTGCGCTTAACAAAGTCGGTGATGCGACCGGACCCGACGCTGATGCTGCCAAAAAAGCCGAGCCTGTCGAGCCGCCGACGCGGAAATCAGGAATGCTCGTCGCCGTATGCGCTCCCGCATCCGAGCAGCAGGCGAGCGCGATCCGGATTTTGCGCACACACGGCGCTGTCGACATCGAACGCGCCAAGGGCACCATCACCGGCGGACAATGGACCGACTTCAATCCATTAACGCCTATCACTCCGGTTGCGGGTTGATCTGAAAAATACCGACCGCTGCGCGCAGCTTCACGATGCCGTGCCTGCCTGATTAACCAACATCGAGCACGTGCCGCCGGAACCCCCGCCGTTCGCACAGGCGGTCGTGCCACGCTTTCAGGTTAGGCAACGCCGGGCGCTCGATCGGAAGCTGGTTCCAGCGGTGGATATTGCTGCAAAACGCAATGTCGGCCATCGTGAGATTCATGCCGGCGACGAACGGCTGCTTTGCGAGTTGCGCATCGAGTATTTTCCACGCGTCACCTGCGTCTTTCTTCGCGCTTTCGAGCTGCGCGGCTCCGACCGGCTCCGGCGCGGGGGTCTGCAACGCGCGCGACAGCGTGCGCATCGGTGTGCGCAGCGTGGTCTGCTGCCAATCCATCCAGCGATCGGCGTCGGCGCGGCAGTGCAACTCAGAGGGATACAGAGTGCCCATTCCATGCTTGGCGCTCAAGTAGCGCACGATCGCATTCGATTCCCACAGAATAAAACCGTCGTCATTGATCGTTGGCACGCGGCCGTTGGGATTGAGCGCAAGATACGCGGGCTCGTGGTTTTTGCCGAACTTCCCGCCGACGTCCTCGCGCTCGAATGGAATATCGAGCTCATCGCAGCACCACAGGACCTTTTGAACGTTGCTCGAGGTCTTTCTTCCCAGAATTTTCAGCATGCTTTTCCTCAGAGCGTGGGTGTTGGAATCTGCCGCGGAGCCGGCCCAATGATAAGGGTTGGAGACCTCGTGTCAACCCGCGATAATGTCTGTTATGACTGTGGATAGCCCGCCGCCACGATTCATCGCCCATCTCGACATGGACGCATTTTACGCGTCGGTCGAATTGCTGCGCTATCCGCAGCTGCGCGGCAGGCCGCTGGTGATCGGAGGACGGCGGCGCAGCGCGGATGACGCGGCGTCGAATACGGATTTTCCCATCCTGCGCGACTACTCCGGCCGCGGAGTGATCACCACTGCCACCTACGAAGCGCGCGCGCTCGGCGTGCATTCGGGCATGGGACTGATGAAGGCGGCACAACTTGCGCCGGACGCGCTGCTGTTGCCGGCGGATTTCGACGAGTACTGGCGCTACTCGCGATTGTTCAAGGACGCGGTGCGCGCGGTCGTTCCCGAGATCGAAGACCGCGGCATCGACGAGATCTACTTCGATCTGACCGGCATCGTCAGGTCCGGGCACGTGAGTGCGCTGCCGGACGTGTGGGCACGCGTGCGCGAGCTGGCAGCGTCGATCCAGCGCACCGTGCGCGATGCGACGGGGCTTTCGTGCTCGATCGGGATTACGCCGAACAAGCTGCTGTCGAAGATCGCCTCGGATCTCGAGAAACCCGGCGGGCTTACGCTGCTGCGCGAAGCCGATGTTCCGGCGCGTGTCTGGCCGCTGTCGACACGCAAGTTAAACGGCATCGGCCCCAAGTCGGGTGCGCGGCTTGAGGCGCTCGGCATCCGGACCATAGGCGAGCTTGCGAATGCCGACCGGTTGCTGCTGATCGAGCACTTCGGCAATAGCTACGGCGCGTGGATGCACGAGGCCGCGCACGGGCGCGATGAGCGGCCGGTGGTTACTTACAGCGAGCCCAAGTCGATCAGCCGCGAAACGACGTTCGAGCACGATTTGAATCCGGTGCGCGACCGCGAGCAGCTCTCGCGCATATTCACCGGCCTTTGCGTGAAGTTGGCCGACGATCTTCAGAGAAAAGGTTACGTGGGCAAGACAATAGGGCTCAAACTGCGATTCGATAATTTCAAAACCGTCACGCGCGACTGCACTCTCGATGCGCCGACCCATGACGCGGGCGCGATCCGCCGCGCCGCAAGCGAATGCCTGAAACGCGTCGCGCTCGACCGGCGCATCCGGCTGCTCGGCGTGCGTATCGGAGCGCTGAGCCGATCCGGAATCGAGACGCAGCATGACGCAGCGTCTCCGGCTGCGCCTATGCCAACGCTGTTTGAGTAGACCCCATTTATTCCCTCTTCACCGGTAGCGGGGGAGGGGGCTAGGCCGCTAGTGTTTAGTTTCTACGGGGCAGATGGCAGGCGATGAGCTGGCCTGTTTAAGCCACGCGATCACGTCTGCACGTTCTTTGCGGTCAGGGACGCCCGAGAAAACCATCGCGGTACCCGGCATCGTTTTCATCGGATCGGTGAGGAAGCGCTCGAGCGTCTTTTCATTCCATACGATCTTCGCGCGGCGCATGGCGGGAGAATAGTCGAAACCCGGAACAGTTCCGGCGCGGCGGCCGAAGACGCCGCAATGCCTGGGCCCGATGCGATTCTCAGTCAATGAATGGCACGCCATGCAGCGAGCATAGACCTGCTCGCCATTCCTGGGGTCACCTGTTGTTTCGGATTGCCGTGCCGCGGCGATAGCGCCGCAGCATTGCAGAAATATCGCGCTTGCAATCAGCCAGCGACAAACGCGG
>DASYSI010000189.1:0-4495 GCA_036003485.1 Burkholderiales bacterium
GAAGCTGCCGAGCGAAAAAGGCTGGATAGTGATCTGGACCACGACGCCGTGGACCCTACCCGCCAACCAGGCGCTCAACGTGCATCCCGAATTCAGCTATAACCTGGTGCAGACGGAGCGCGGGTTGTTGATCCTGGCCGAGGCTCTGCGCGATGCCTGTCTCGACCGCTACGGTCTTGCCGAACGCATGGTTCTCGGCACTTGCAAAGGCAGAGCGCTCGCGCAGATCAACTTTCGCCATCCATTCTACGATCGGGTCTCGCCAGTGTATTTGGGCGAATACGTAACGCTCGACGCCGGCACCGGCATCGTGCATAGCGCGCCGGCGTATGGTATCGAGGATTTTAATTCATGCCGCGCTCATGGCATGCAGGACGACGCGATACTGACGCCGGTTCAGCCTGACGGACGCTACGTAGAGTCGCTTCCGTTTTTTGGCGGCCTGAATATCTGGAAAGCCAACCCGAAGATCGTCGAAAAAATCGCCGAGGTCGGAGCATTGCTTCATTGCGAAAAATACGAGCATAGCTACATGCATTGCTGGCGCCACAAAACTCCGATCATCTATCGCGCGAGCACGCAATGGTTCATCGCGATGGACGAGCCGCCGGGCTTTGACGGCAGCAAGCCCGCCGAGACATTGCGCGCTTGCGCGTTGCGCGGTATCGAGCACACGCGTTTTTATCCGACGTGGGGACAGGCACGGCTGCACGGCATGATCGCCAATCGTCCTGACTGGACCCTGTCGCGCCAGCGCCAGTGGGGAGTTCCAATGCCGTTTTTTGTTCACCGCGAGACGGGCGAGTTGCATCCGCGCACGCTCGAGCTGCTTGAGCGCGTGGCGCAACGCGTTGAGCAGGGCGGAATTGAGGCATGGCAGAACGTCGATACGAAAGAGCTTCTCGGCGCGGAGGCGGAGCAGTACGTCAAGATCAAGGACACGCTCGACGTGTGGTTCGATTCAGGCTCCACCCACCAGACCGTGCTGGGAGGGCCGGACGGTCATGCCACCGGTGCGGGATCGCACGGGGCCGCGCTGCGGTTCCCCGCTGATCTTTATCTCGAGGGCTCGGACCAGCATCGCGGGTGGTTTCATTCCTCGCTGCTGGTGTCATGCATGTTAAATGGCGTGCCGCCCTACAAAGGCCTGCTCACACACGGATTCTTCGTCGACGGCGCAGGGCGCAAGATGAGCAAGTCCGCCGGCAACGCAGTCGAGCCGCAAAAAGTGGCGGGAACGCTCGGAGCCGAGGCCTTGCGTTTATGGGTGGCGGCGACTGATTACTCGGGCGAGCTGTCGATTTCCGACGAGATACTGAAGCGCGTGGTTGAGTCCTACCGCCGCATCCGCAATACGCTGCGCTTTCTGCTTGCCAACCTGTCCGATTTCAATCCCAAGGCGCACGCGCTGCCGGTCGATGACTGGCTCGCAATCGACCGCTACGCGGTGGCGATGACGGGCTCGCTGCAGAACAGCGTGACGGCTGACTACGAGCGCTACGAGTTTCACACCGTGGTCGCGAAGATCCAGAATTTTTGTTCGGAGGATCTCGGCGGATTCTATCTCGACATCCTGAAGGACCGACTGTATACCACCGGGCAGAATTCGCGTGCGCGCAGATCGGCGCAAAGCGCGCTCCATCACGTGACGCAATCACTGCTGCGCCTGATTGCGCCGATCTTGAGCTTTACCGCCGAAGAAGCATGGCAGTTCGCGAATCCGGGCGACGCGACGATATTTGTTCGCACCTGGCATCGGTTTCCCGAAATTCCAGAGGCGAGTTCACTGCTGTCAGCATGGTCTGAGATACGCGCGTACCGCTCTGAAGTTTTAAAGAAACTCGAAGAGGCCCGCAGTGCGGGGATTATCGGCTCGTCGCTTCAGGCCGAAGTGGAAATCCGCGCGCATGGAAGCAAGCATGCGGTGCTCGCGGTATTGGGCGAGGATTTGCGCTTTGTGCTGATTACGTCGCGCGCGACTTTGATCGAGGTGCCCGCACCGGACGATGAGGCGATCGTCGTCGTCCCGTCCGGTCACAAAAAATGCGAACGCTGCTGGCATTACCGCGCCGACGTCGGTGCGGACCCCGCGCGCCCGGAAATCTGCGCACGCTGCATTGTCAACTTGGACGGGGCGGGCGAGCCCCGCGTTTACGCATGATGCGCTGGCTCGCGCTTGCCGCGGGGCTGATCGTGCTCGACCAACTGTCGAAGTACGCGATCACTCACAGCCTGACTTACGGCAGCAGCATCGAAGTCACATCGTTCTTCAATTTGGTGCTCGTGCATAATCGCGGCGCGGCATTCAGTTTTCTGTCCAATGCGTCAGGTTGGCAGCGCGAGTTGTTTGTCGCGATAGCCGTCGTCGCATCGGTATGGGTGGTCTGGCTGCTGCACAAACATCCGGGCGAGACGCTGTTTTGTCTGGCGCTGAGTCTGGTACTCGGAGGTGCAATCGGCAACGTGATCGATCGCATCCTCGTCGGATCGGTCGTGGATTTTCTCGATTTTCACGCGGGGAGTTGGCACTGGCCGGCATTCAACGTCGCCGATTCGGCGATCACATGCGGCGCGGTGCTGCTGGTGTGGGAAAGCGTACGCCCGCGGCCCACCCACGGGACTAAACGCGGTTAGGTTAAGGTTGTATAATTCACTTTCTTTCGAGGCAGCCCCATGCAAGTCCTGCTTGCCAAACCCCGCGGCTTTTGCGCCGGCGTCGATCGCGCCATAGACATCGTCGAGCGTGCGCTGCAGATTCATGGTGCGCCGATTTACGTGCGTCATGAAGTCGTGCACAATAAATTCGTGGTCGACGACCTGCGCTCGAAAGGCGCGGTGTTCGTCGAGAATCTGAGCGAAGTGCCCGCCGGCAGCACCGTCATATTCAGCGCGCATGGAGTATCGCAGGCGGTGCGGCGCGAAGCCGAGGCGCGCGCGCTCAAAGTGTTCGATGCGACCTGTCCGCTGGTGACCAAAGTGCACGTCGAGGTCGCCAAGATGCGCCGGCTGGGACGCGAAATCGTCATGATCGGTCATCGCGGCCATCCCGAGGTCGAGGGCACGATGGGCCAGTCGCGAGGCGGAATGTATCTGGTCGAGACGCCCGACGATGTTGCGCAGCTCAAAATCAGCGACGAAAACAATCTCGCGTTCGTCACACAAACGACCTTGTCGGTCGACGATGCGACTCAGATCATAGATGCGCTGAAAAATCGTTTTCCACGGATCGTCGGCCCCAAGAAGGACGATATCTGCTACGCCACTCAAAACCGGCAGGACGCAATCAAAGCGCTGGCGCGGCAATGCGACGTCGTGATCGTCGTCGGTTCGCCCAACAGCTCGAATTCCAACCGCTTGCGCGAAGTCGCGGCCAACCAGGGCATTGCTGCCTATATGATCGACAATGCACGCGAGCTGCGGCCGGAGTGGGTGGCCGGGAAAATACGCGTCGGCGTTACCGCGGGCGCGTCGGCGCCGGAGGTGCTGGTGCAGGAGGTTGTCGCGCGCTTGCAGGTGCTGGGCGCTACCGACGTGTCGGAGCTCTCCGGCATCACCGAACACGTAACGTTCCCGCTGCCCAGGAATCTGATTCCGGCAGCGCGCTGATTGCCCCGGCGGCGTCTTTGAGCCGCCTCTCAAAAGTCCGCGCAAATAAATCTCCGCATAACGGCGGGAATTTCAAGCGCAAGCCGTTGCCGGTTATTCCTCGATCTCCATGTACCAGTAAATTTTGGTCGCGTTGCCGGTGGTGCCCAAGCGTTGGAACTTCGGTACACCGTCGAGGACAGTTACGAGAAACGCATTTCTGCCCAGCACGATGACCACACTTGCCGAGGGATAGCCTCTGCCGGTCGATGCATAATAACGGTCTGCAGCCGTCAGCCGACTTGCCGTGTTGAGGTTAGCCAGGTCCCCCGTCACCGCGTCAATTTCGTTCATCCGGCCTTCGCCCGAAGGTGTGAAGGCGTGGGATGCGGCGGTCGGCGCGTAAGTCCCGAATCGAAGCTTCAGGTTGAACACTGTCGGCGGACTGACCACTTTCTCGCCGCATCTGGCGATTCCGGCCGCATTAGGTGCGCAGTTTGTCTCGAGATCGCGAGCCCAGCCTTTCTTGCTTGAGAGCTCCCCCAGCGCCACGCACGCAGAGAGACAGTCGTTTGCAATCAGAGCGAAATCCACCGGATAGGTTGCTACCGCCGGTCCGCTGCTAAGCCCGACGTCGCGGTCCATGATCATGAAGATCGCGTCGCGGGCACTCCGAACAGCCGTCACCTGAGTGTTCAGCGGATGTTCGCGGTCGCCGGTGCCGACATAGACAGCGTCGAAGCGCTCCGGCACGTCGCGCTTCACCGCGGCCGGCGCGAGAAAGATCTTGCGTCTTGGTGTCGTATCACCTGAAAGGTCCGCAAGTTTCTTTCCGGTCCAGCTCGTGAGCGTCGCGCTGTCGATATCGAAGCGCCAGACGTTTCCTCCCGTATCGCCGACATACAGGCGG
>DASYSI010000190.1:0-6556 GCA_036003485.1 Burkholderiales bacterium
TAATACTCCGGAGCGATCACTTCGCCCAGCGGCCGTGGCACACCGGTAAGCCCCAGCGCGCCCTTGGTCAGCCAGTCTTCGTTCAGCGCAGCCAGCCGCAGCATCTCACCTGCCCCGAGCGTCACGATCGCGAAATAGTCTTCCTCGGTGACGCGCAGCGTGACGAGCGCGATAATGCCGCACGCAGCTGCGACAATCGCCATCGCCCCCAGCGTCGCAAAAAAGGTATTGGCGCCGCCTTTCAACATGAGCAGCGCGCAGCTGTAGGCGCCGAGCGCGTACAGCCCCGCCAGCCCGAAGTTAACCATGCCGCCTAGACCCCATTGGAAATTGAGCGCGAGCGCGAGGATGGCCGAAAAACAGACCACGGTCGCCATCAGGATCAGGAAGGAAATCATCTGCGGCTCATCTGCATTTTCATTTGCGTATATACGGCTGTCCAAACAATCCTTGTGGACGGAATATGAGTATCAACGCGATCACACACAGCGGGATGCCGATCCGGTAGTTGGGCGGGATCACCAGCGTCGCAAGTTCGCTCACGATACCGATGATCAACGCGCCGACAAATGCGCCAAGCGGACTGCCGAGCCCGCCAAGGATCGCGGCAGCGAACGCTGCAATCAGGTAGCTCGATCCCATTGGCGGTTCAAGCGCGCGGTCCATGCCGATCAACACGCCGCCCACGGCGAGCAGCATGCCGGCGATGAACCACGTCCAGCGGATGATGCGCGGACTCTCGATGCCGCGCACCAGCGCGAGCGCCGGGTTGTCGGAAACCGCGCGCATCGCGCGTCCGATCGGCATGCGCGTGAGCAGAAAATACATCGCGAGCATCGCCAGGGTCGAAACCACGACGGTGATCATCTGTTCGCGGTTCATGCGGATGTCGAGAAAGCGGAACGGCCGCGCGAGCTCGATCGCAAAGCTGCGCGCCGTGTTGCCGTATGCAAGACGCGCAATGTTCTCCAGCACGAAACCCAGTCCGAGTGAAGCTACCATCAACGTGATCGAGTCGCGTTGCCTCAGCGGTCTGAACGTCAGATAGTCGATCACGATCAGCAAGCCGCCGAATGCGACCGCGACAGCCGCAGTCGCGATCGTCAGCGGCCAGCCGAGCTGAACGTTCAACGCAAACACCATGTAGGCGGCGAGCGTCATCATTGCGCCGACCGCGAAATTCGGGAACTTGAGCACCCCGAACAGCAGCGTCACCGACAGCGCGGGCAGCGTAACGATGATGCCCGTGATCAAGCCGTTGAAAGCGGTCTGCAGCATCAGATCGCCACTGCATTTTCCCGTGCGTCGCCCAGATACAAGCTGTGCAAATCCTTCATGCCGAGCACTTCGTCCGCGGGTGCGGTCATGCGCACGCGGCCATTGGCCATTACCACACAGGTATTGGAAATACGCAGCGCCTCGATTGCGTTTTGCTCGACCATCAGTACCGAAACGCCGCGGGCATTGACCGTGCGGACCGTCTCGAAAATATCCGCCATGTATTTGGGCGACAATCCGGTTGACGGTTCATCGAGCATCAGCACCTCGGGGCGAACGGCAAGCGCGCATGCAAGCGCCAGCATCTGACGCTGGCCTCCGCTCAGGTTTCCGGCGCGCGCCTTGAATTTCCCGCGCAGATCGGGAAAGAGCTCGAGCAGCTCATCGGAAATCACCGCGGCGCCGCGCGTTTTCGCGTCGGCCATGAACTCACGTGCGATCTTCAGATTTTCGAGCACCGTCAGGTTGCGAAATACGTTGTACTCCTGCGGCACATACGATAACCCTGCCCTGACGCGCCTGGGCGCACTCAAGTCCTTCAGGCTCTGGCCCTTGAGCACGATGTCGCCCTGCCGCACCGGCAGCAAGCCTGCCAGGGTCTTGAGCAGAGTGGATTTGCCCGAGCCGTTCGGTCCGATGATCGTCACCACCTGGCCCGCCGGCAACGTCACGTCGACGCCTTTCAGGATGTCGCCCTCGCCGTAACCGGCGTGCAGTTGTCTGACCGCGAGCATGTCGCTCATGCAAACACCTTTGATCGCGCCTGCGCGCCGGCATCGTCAGGAACCGGGATCGCGACTACCGGAGTCATGCGACTTTACCCAGATACGCGTGCATCACTTCGCGATTGGAAGAGACTTCCCTGAACGTGCCCGAGGTCAGCGTGCGTCCTTCCGCCAGCACGTAGATCGGGTTGCACAGCTCGGCGATGACGTCCATGTCGTGCTCGATGATGGCGAACGTAATTCCCTGCCCGCGCAGCTTGATGATGGTCTCGCCCAGCACCCTTGTCATCAGCGGGCTCACGCCGGCAGTCGGCTCGTCCAGCAGAATGATCTTCGGATCGAGCATCAGCGCGCGCGAAATTTCAAGCAGCTTTTTCTGACCGCCGGAAATATTTTTCGCCGGTTCGTTGGCCAGCTGCCACAAATTGACCTGTTCGAGCAGCGCGCGTGCCTTGTTGATCGCATGCTGTTCTTCTTCGCGCACGCGCGAGGACGCATAGAAATTCCGCCACACGCTGTCTCCGCTCATGCGCGAGCCCGCGAGCAGCATGTTCTCGAGTACCGTCAGCTGTCCCAACTCGCGCGAAATCTGAAAAGTGCGCACGAGCCCCGCTCGTGCCATCTGGTCGGGCCGCAAGTCTACGATGCTCCCGCCCTCGAGCGTAATGGCGCCGGCATCGGGGGAAATAAGACCGCCGACGATATTGAACAACGTCGACTTGCCGGCGCCGTTGGGACCGATGATGCCGGTGATGCTGCGCGCGCCGATTTCGATGCTGCAACCGCTCAGCGCCTTAAAGCCGCCGAAGGACTTGGAAACGTTTTTCGCGCTCAGCATGAGTGCTATGAGATCGTATGCGACACGCGGAGATTTGCAGGACTGCCGGTTCGCAGACGCCGCGCTTCACGCGCTATCCGCGCGTGATTGGGCGCTGCCCTCGAGCCAGATCTTGCGCACCACGTTTTCCATTGCGGCAATGACGGGATCGGCTTCGCGCTCGCGCAGGTAGATGAACGACAACGAGGTGGTCGGCCGCGCCTTGCGCCATACGCACACTTCGCCCGCGCTTTGCGCGACAAAAGCCAGGTCTTCGCGCATCAGGCCGAGTCCGACGCCAGCGGTAATCAGGCTTCTGATGGTTTGCTCCTGATCGGCCTCGACCACCTTGAACGGCTCGAGCTTGTGACGCGCGAACATTTCGTTCACCATCTGCAGATGCGGCGACATCTTCGGCGCGCGGATCCACGGCAGCGCCGCGATGTCGGCCCAGTCGGCGTGCTCAATCTTGTCTTTCCACGCCGGCGGAGCCACGACGCGGTACGCCATTTCAGTTAAGTTGACCGCTTGCATGTGTGCAATGTTGACGTGTCCCATGCAGAACGCGGCGTCGAGACTGCCGTCGCTCACGTGCTCGATCGCCCACGTCGAGATGCCATGCTTGAGCTCGATCTCGAGCCACGGATAGCGGTCGAGCACCGAGCTCATGAATTGCCCGAGCCGGATGAACGACGGGTCGAGGATAGTGCCGACGCGCGCCTTGCCGGTGAGTTGGCCTTGCAGGTCATGTGCCTGGTTGCGGAATTCGCCCGCCGCGGCGAGAATCGCCTGCGCTTTCGGCAACAGCGCGTGACCGGCTTTGGTGAGCTTCACTCCACCCGCGCCGCGCTCGAACAGCTTCAGGTTGAGCGTCTCCTCGAGCGATTTCAGATGGCCGCTCACTGCCGGCTGCGTGACGTGGAGCAATAACGCGGCCTTGGTCAGATTGCCGTGCTCGGCGACCGTGACGAAGGTGCGGATCTGATAGATTTCCATTGGCTGGTCGGCCCGCACACGCGATTGAGCGGGAACGCAACCCGAATCTAACATCCGGCCGCGCGATTGGGCAAACCGGCCGTCCGCGTCAGGCCGCGAGCCAGGACTTGCTCGGGTCTTTAGTGGTGCCCTTTTCCAGCGCCTCCAGAATTTTGCGCACGATTAGTATCGATTTATCCGAGCGCAGGTGCACCTCGTTATAGCCGTCCTCGTCGTACACAAACATTTTCTGCTGACGCTCGAGCGCCCAGCGGTCCTGGTCGACCACAGCCGGGAACATGTCTTTCATGCGTTCCATCGTGGTCTTGTCCGGATCGAGACTGGGCTGCCCTTTCGGCACCGTGATAGTCCAGCGCCAGATGTGATTGGTTTCGTCGATCGGCGTGTGCGAGTGATGCAGGATATAGCCGCGCTCGACTTTTGTGTCGAGTTGCCCCGGCGGCGCGCATCGCAGCTGCACGCGCGTAAGACCCGGGTTCGACATCTGGTGAGTATGCACGCGGTCGACGACTTCGTAGCCGAACCAATCGACGAGGAACGGCGGGTGCTTGTAGTTGCTCACCTTGCGCACAGTCTTGATCGACGGGTTGCCGTCAACTTCCTGCTCGATGAATTCGATCGGGATCTTGCTGTTGGCGAGATCGCCGATGTTGCCGTCGTGCAGCGGATAAAAGTGCGTGATGTCGAGCAGGTTCTCGATCAACAGCAGGTAATTGGCCGGCACGTGTATCGGCGGGCAGGTATAGTTGTCCCACTCGTCGCTGATAAACTCCGGTGTGCGCGGCGGACGCGCTTTGCCCATTTTATCGGGGTCACCAGGCCACACCCATACGACACCATCCTGCTCGATCACCGGAAACGGCTTCAACTTCGCGCGTGACGGAATCGGCACGTCCATCTGCGAGGGAATCGCCACGCACTTGCCGTTGCCGTCATAGGTAAACCCGTGATACGAGCATTCGAGCGTGCCGTTCGCGAGGATCTTGCCGCACGAGAGCGGCATGCGCTTGTGCACGCAGCGATCATCGAACGCGACGACCTTTCCTTCGCCGGTGCGCCAGATCACAATCGGTTTCTTGGCGATCACCACGCCGTGCAGCTGATCGGTCGCGAATTCCGCAGACATCCCTGCGACGTACCATGCATTCTGCACGAAACTTTTGGCTATCATCTCAGCTCCTCGTTATGCCGCAGTCCCGCTTTGCGGCGCGGCTCAGCGTACAAACGATAACCGATAGCCGCAGCGGCCGCGAATGATTTTGGTTATAAATCGTATAAGGATACGTGATGACCGCTGACGGCGGCGCGGCTTAGAATACGCTTCTCTTCGAGCCTTTCCCGGGATCACTGATGACGCAATCCGCTGCCGGCCCGCTGGCGGGGCTGAAAATCCTCGAATTCGGTCAAATCGCCGCCGGTCCCTTCGCCGGCTCGCTGTTCGCCGATCTCGGCGCCGACGTCGTCAAGATCGAGCGGCCTGACGGCGGCGACGACATGCGGCGCTGGCCGCCGATCAGCGAAGGCAGCTCAGGCCCCGGCTACAGCGAAAACTTTGCGTCGGTTAATCGTAATAAACGCAGCGTCGCGGTTGATCTCAAGGATGCGGCACGGGTCGCGCGCCTGCGCAAGCTGTGCGAAAAAGCCGATGCGATCATCGAGAACTTCCGCCCCGGCGTGCTGGGCCGCCTCGGTCTCGGCTACCCGGCCCTGAGCGCGGTCTCGCCCAAAATCGTCTATTGCTCGATCAATGGTTACGGTCACGATGGCCCCTATGCGAGCAAAGGCGCGTTCGACGCGACGGTGCAGGGCATGAGCGGGGTGATGAGCGTGACCGGCGAAACCGACGGACCGCCAGTCAAGTGCGGTGTGCCGATCGGCGATTTCGGCGCGGGTTTGTACGCCGCGTTCTGCATCACGGCTGCGATCCTGCAGGCGCGACAAACCGGGCATGGCGCGTTCATCGACTGTTCGATGCTCGCCGGGCTGCTCGGCATCGCGGCGCTGCAGACGAGCGAATACTTCGGCACCGGCAAGACGCCGCGGCGACTGGGTTCCGCCCATCCGCGCGCCGCGCCGTACCAGGGCTATCAGGCGAGCGACGCGCCGTTCATGATCGCCGCGGGCAACGACAAGTTGTGGTTTGATGTGTGCGAAGCGGTCGGCATGCCACAGCTCAAATCCGATCCGCGTTTCGAAACCAACACGCTGCGCGCGCAAAATCAGAAAGCGCTCGAAGCAATTCTGCAGCCGGTGTTCGCCACACGCGCCAAAGCCGAGTGGCTCGCGGAGTTCGACCGCCGCAGCGTGCCGTGCGCGCCGATCAACACCTATCCCGAAATCCTCAACGACCCGCACGTGCAGTTCAACAAGCTGGTGCGCGAGATGACGCTGCCCAACGGCAGGCGGACCAAAACCGTCGCTTTCCCGATGAAGATCAGCGGCTACGAATTCAGCGTCTACCGCAACCCGCCCCAACTCGGAGAGCACAACGAGGAAGTGTTCGCCGAGTGGCTCGGAACCTAAGCATCATGGCACGCGTCAGCGACATTCCACCCGAAAAAGTTCCAGTCGACGTGCGCGATGTTTATCTCGAGTTCGCAAAAGGCTACGGCCCGTTCCGCAACCAGGTCGGCGTGTTCGCGCACGTGCCCTCGAGCGTCAAGCACCTGATGGGCATGCTGCTCGAGCTGCGCGCGCAGAAGAATGTTCCGCTGCGCTATATCGAGCTCGCGATCGTGGC
>DASYSI010000191.1:0-2911 GCA_036003485.1 Burkholderiales bacterium
TGACCCTCGAGCAGCAGCCGCACGACTTCGGGCACGATTTCACGCGCGCGTTGATCGAGTTGCTCGCTGCTCAGATTCGCGATCGGATGCGGCATGTTGAGGAAGCGGAAATCCTTGAGTCCCCACGTGCGTGCCATCGCGTCGCCGGTGCGGATAAATACGTCGGTGATGATAGACGCCGACGGCACGCCGTGCTGTTCGAATACTATGCTGTCGAGCACACTGCCCGAGCTGCATGACCCTCAATCACCGACGCCGGCGACGACGACGTCGCAGCTCGCTTTGAACTCGTCGACGATTTCCTGCGACGGCGGCACGCCCGCGCTGCGCTTGCGGCGCATGATGTGCGTCTTGGCGCCGTAATCGCGCTCGAGAAGACCGGCGATCCGCAGCAACAACTGATCCGAATTGAATTTCGAATTGTCGACGAGCCCAATGCGCAGGCCGGCGAGCGAGGTGGGTCGTGGCGCGTAAGCGATGTGCCGGTCTTTCTTGGGCTCCGGCGTGGGATCAAATATTTGTACCGTCATGATGGCTCCTTGGATGTATTGATGCATTGCTCATAACGACTTCGTTTTTTGCTGTCACCGCTGGCGAATTTCCTTCGTGACGCTTTGCGAACCTGCTTTGCCGCCCCAGCCGGGAATATACGCTGACTGCACGCCCGCGCGTCCGCCTGCGGCGATGACCAGAAAATCCTGTGGCGTTTGCACCAGCGACATCATGTGCGTTTCGTCCTCGGCATCGGCCTCTCCGTCCTTGAGCTTGATGCGCTTCAATTCGGCGAGTGAAATCTGCGTGTGTTCTAAGCAGAAGCGCGCCACGTCGTCGCGCGTCCACCCTGCCTTGGTCATGATCGCCATGTGCTCTCCCGCGAACACCAGCGCATACTGGGGCTGGCGCGCAGTGCCGGCCGAAATCCGCATCTGCGCGCACGCCGTGGCCAGCACGCCTTCGGGCGTGCTCGAGAGGCCGTTGGAGAACTGGTGCACGCCGAGCGCCGCCATTACCGTCACCGCGTTCTGTTCCCGCTTGAAGCCGCGCTCCACGTGCAGCGGCGGCCACGGGCTGTCCGTTTCGTTTTCGGCGATGCAGAACGTGTACTTGCCGGGATGACCCAGACTGCTGCGATCGAGTACGCCGGGGAGTGTTCCGATCGTATTGCGCATCACGAGCCGAACCGCGCGCCCGATCGTCGCATTCGCGCGCCAGCCCGGCCCGAAGAGATTGTCGCCGCAATTCATATCGAGCTCGCGCGCAATCGGACCGTTCACGACCATGAACACCGCCGAGCCGCCGGTGCTGGTGGCGGGGCCGTGATAGCCATAGAGAGGATCCGCGATCGCCTCGATTGCAGCCACGACGACCGGCATGTATTCGGGCTTGCATCCCGCGAGTACTGAATTGATTGCTACCTTCTCGGCGGTCACTGAAACCTGACGGTTTTCAATGAAAGCAATTTGCGTGTCGGGTTCTAGCTCCGCCGCTTTTAACATCGCGGCTATGCGTTCCGCGGTGGGAGGGACCACCGGCAGGCCGTCGGTCCATCCCTTGGCATAACAAAGCTCCATCGCTTCGGAAATGTCGGGCGCGTCGTAGTGGCGGGATTTTAACTGCATGGATTGAGCCTCGTTTTACGTGCGCGGTCGCCGCAGGTCGCGATGACGCGATGCACACAGTATGCCCGCCATGCGCGCGGGCGGCAAGGCGGAAGACCAACGAAGCGGGACGCTGACTTTTCCTAGCTTATGCGCGCCGCGCGTGCGGTGCTGCTTTCGAGCCACGTCTTGACGCGGTTTGCGTCGGCGAGCCGGGTCTGCTTGCCCGACGAATCGAGCAGTACGATAATCACCGGCCGTGCCGCAATCCTCGCTTGCATCACGAGGCAGCGTCCGGCCTGTCTGATATAGCCGGTCTTGGACAGACCGATATTCCACGCCGGGCTCCTGACCAGCGCATTCGTATTGCCGAACTGCACGCGATGGCCGGCGAGAGTTTCTACCTGGTGGGCTGAGGTGGTGGTGAACTCGCGGATCAAGGAATAACGGTAAGCAGCGTGCACCATCTTGACCAGATCCTGTGCGCACGAGACGTTGGCGCTCGAAAGACCGGTCGAATCGACAAAGTGGGTGTTCGACATGCCGAGCTCGACAGCCTTGCGATTCATCGCCGCGGTGAACGCCTGTCTTCCTCCAGGATATGCGCGGCTCAACGCGGCCGCGGCGCGGTTTTCGGAAGACATCAGAGCGAGACGAAGCAGCTCGCGTCGCGCGAGACGCGAGCCCATGCCGAGACGCGAATGGGTGAATTTCAGGAAATCGAAATCAGCAATCTCGATATTGAGCTCCTCGTCAAGGGGCAGAGCAGCATCGAGCACCACCATTGCAGTCATGAGCTTGGTGATCGAAGCGATCGGGGTGACGCTCTGCGGGTTTTTCGCGTAGAGCGTCTGCCCGTCGCTGAAATCGACGACCAAGACCGCATTCGATTCGAATGCGGGGATGCCATTGACGGTCGGTACTGCGCGGTGAGGGATTGTGCGCAGCGGTTGGCGGCCGGGGCTAATGCGCACATACTTCGACGCGTATGCGACGCTAACACGCTGCTTGCCGCCTGCAACGGCCTGCGTCGCCGGAGTCAGCAGCGCGATCGCGCCGAGCGCGCAGACCGATAGCCGTGCAGCGCGGATTAACGCGAGTAACGTGCTTGCGGCTCTTAATGATAAATCCCGGGTCATCGATTTCCTCCAACAGAGGGCCGCAGCATATAGAAAACGATCCCGAAGTGTTATCAGGATTTACCTGATGCCGCCGCCGTCCTACACCGGCATCAGTCGATTACCGAGGGTGCTAATCTTGTCAAAAAGGTACTCTGTGAGAGGAAACGCCTTCAATGCTGCTACGTTGACACG
>DASYSI010000192.1:0-7357 GCA_036003485.1 Burkholderiales bacterium
AGCGCAGCCTCAACATCGACTTCCTGCTCGGCTACGTGCAGCGTCTGCTGCCGCGGCGTCCGGATCTCAAGCTGATCGTGACCTCGGCCACCATCGACGCCGACCGTTTCGCGCGGCATTTCGCGCAGGACGGAAGACCCGCGCCGGTCATCGAGGTGTCGGGACGACTGTATCCGGTCGACGTGCGTTACTGTCCGCTCCGCGGCGAGAGCGAGGAAAAGGAAGACGAGGATATCGAGCAGGCGATCGTCGATGCGGTGGGCGAACTATCACGTATCGCAGCGGGCGGCGATATTCTCGTGTTCCTTCCCGGCGAGCGTGAAATCCGTGAAACCGCCGAAGCGCTGCGCAAGCACCATCCGCCGGGAACCGAAATACTGCCGCTATATGCGCGCATGTCGTTCGAAGAGCAGGACCGCGTGTTCCGCCCGGGCGGTGCGCGCCGCATCGTGCTGTCGACGAATGTCGCCGAAACATCGCTGACGGTGCCGGGGATCCGTTACGTGGTTGACACCGGGCTCGCGCGCGTCAATCGTTACAGCTACCGCAACAAGGTCGAGCAGCTTCAGATCGAAAAAATTTCGCGCGCGGCGGCCAATCAGCGCGCCGGCCGGTGTGGACGTATGGCCGCCGGCGTGTGTATCCGCCTATATGCCGAGGACGATTACGCGTTGCGGCCGGAATTCACCGATCCCGAGATCCTGCGCTCGTCGCTCGCGGGCGTGATTTTGCGCATGAAGTCGCTCAAAATCGGCGACGTCGAGGACTTTCCGTTCCTCGATGCGCCGGGTTCGCGCATGATCGCCGACGGCTACCAGTTGCTCACGGAGCTGGGCGCCGTCGACGAGCGCAACCAGATCACGCGCTTGGGCTCGCAGCTCGCGAGATTCCCGATCGATCCGCGCATTGCGCGCATGATCCTGGCCGCGCGAGAGCACCATTGCCTGAGCGAGATGCTCACGATCGCCGCTGCGCTCGAAGTGCAGGATCCGCGTGAGCGTCCGTTCGAGCGCGCAGCCGCCGCGGACCAGGCGCACAGTGAATTCAGCGACGGCAAGTCGGATTTCGGCGGGTGGCTCAAGCTGTGGGATTATTTCGAGCACGCGTTCAAGCACAAAAAATCCAATCGCCAGCTTGCCGATCAACTGAAGCAGAAGTTTCTGTCGCAGCGGCGCTTGCGCGAATGGCGCGACGTGCGTACTCAGTTGCACACACTTGCCGGAGAAATGGGACTGAAAGCCAGCACGAAGCCGGCCAATTACGAGCAGATCCACCGCGCGCTGCTCGCAGGGCTGCTCGGCAACATCGGCGTCAAAACGGAGGAAGGCGGCGAGTACATCGGCGCGCGCGGAATCAAATTCGCGATCTTCCCCGGCTCGGGATTAAGGAAGACCAGGCCCAAATGGGTGGTTGCGGCGGAGCTGACGGACACCGCGCGACTGTACGCGCGCTGCGCGGCGAAAATAGACCCGGAATGGGTGGAGGCCGCGGCCGCGCACCTGGTCAAGCGCCACTACATCGATCCGGGCTGGGATAAAACGCGCGCGATGGTGATCGCGTTCGAACGCGTGACGCTCTACGGCCTGACGCTCGTTGCGCGCCGCCGCGTACATTACGGCCCGATCAATCCGGTCGAAGCGCGCGAGATTTTCCTGCGCGACGCGCTCGCCGCATGCGAATACCAGACGCGCGCCGAGTTCTACACGCACAACGAGGCGCTGATCAGGGAGATCCGCGAGCTCGAGCATAAAGCGCGCCGCCCCGACGTGCTGGTCGATGACGAGGCGCTGTTCCGGTTCTATGAGGCGCACGTGCCGCAGGGCATCCATAACGGCGCGACTTTCGAGACCTGGCGCACGGAAGCGGAGCGCGCGAATCCTAGACTTTTGTTCATGACGCGCGAATATCTGATGCGTCACGCGGCGGCGGAAGTGAACGAGGCGCAGTTTCCGGAAACGGTAAAGGTGAACGACGTCGAGCTTCCGCTCAAATACCGTTTTGAGCCCGCGCATCCGCTCGATGGCGTCACGCTCACCGTGCCGCTGGAGCTCTTGAACCAGCTCGACGCGACGCGTTTTGCGTGGCTCGTGCCGGGAATGATCCGCGAAAAGGTTGCGTTCTATTTCAAGGCGCTGCCCAAGCAATTGCGCAAACACGTGTTACCGATCAGCGAGCGGGTGACCGAATTTCTGGATGACCCGGGATCGGAACCGGCACTGACCGCAGCGCTGGCGCGTTTCGTGCACCGACTCATTGGCGTGCCGATTAGCGCAGAAATATGGGATAACGCGCAAGTGCCGCCTCACCTCAGAATCAACTACCGGGTGATCGATGATGCGGGACGCGAGCTCGCAACGGGGCGCGATCTAAACGCGCTCAAAGCGCAGCTCGGCCACGCGGCGCAGCTCACGTTCGCTCAAGCCGAGCCTGGCATCGAACGCGACGGCCTGCACGCGTGGGACTTCGGCGATCTGCCCGAGCAGATCACTTTTGTGCGCGATGGCCGCAAGCTCACCGGCTATCCCGCGCTGATCGACGCGAAGGACAGCGTCTCGATCCGCCTGTTCGATACGCAAGCGGCGGCGCAGGCGTCGATGCGCGCGGGCGTGCGCAGGCTGCTGCGCTTGGAGTTGAAGGAGCCGATGAAGCAGCTCGAGAAAAGCATTCCCGGCTTCACGCAAGCGGCCATGCAGCTGCGCAATGTGACCGACGCCGATGATTTGAAGGAGGATAGTCTCACCGCCATCGCCGACCGTGCATTTATCGGCGATGATGCGTTGCCGCGTTCTCAGCCGGATTACGAAGCGCAAAAGCAGCGCGCCCGCACGCGGCTGCCTGCAGTACGCGAAGCCGCGGGCCGCATGTTCGGCGCGATTGCCGAGGAGTATCAACGCGTGCTGCTGAAGCTCGACGCATTGCCCGCGGCGCAGAACCGCGTCGCGGCGGAAGTGCGCGGCCAGCTCGCAAACCTCGTCTATAAAGGCGCGTTCGGCGCGACGCCGTGGGAGCAGCTCCAGCAGCTGCCGCGCTATCTCAAGGCCCTGGCCGTGCGGCTCGACAAGTATCCAGGCAATCCCGAGCGCGACACGAAGCACGCTGCGGCGATCGCAGAACTCTGGAAGCTATATCAGGAGCGCGCCGACAAGCTGCGCAAAACCGGCGCAAGTGATCCCAAGCTTGAAGAATTTCGTTGGCAGATCGAGGAACTGCGGGTATCGCTGTTCGCGCAAGAGCTGCGCACGCCATTTCCGGTATCGGTCAAGCGCTTAAAAAAGATCTGGGATGCGATCGCAGCATGAGATTCGCGGCGCAGGTTTCAGATTACTACCCAATTTTGAACCTCGAAGGACGCAAAGAACGCGAAGGAATTCCACCCCGTAGGGCGGAAAAGCGCAGCGCCTTCCGCCGTATAAGGAAAAGTAGGATGAGTCGAGCACAGAAAGTAGGATGGGTGGAGCGCAGCGATACCCATCAAATGGTTCGATGCAAAGCTCATCCACCGATTTGGGTTTCCTTTTGCGTCCTTTGCGCTTAATCTTTTGGCGTATCCGTCAACGGTGGAGAGCCGAATCCCGCTTCATAGTGCGGCCCGCTCATCGTGCCGTCGATGGCCTTTCCGACGATGCCGTGCGAGAGATCTTTCAACGCGAGAAAGATCACATCTTCTTCGGCAGTCGCAACAAGCGTATGCGGTGCATTGGCCGGAATGTAAATGAGAGTGCCCGCCGGCGCGAGAACGGGAACACCGTTCACCGAACCCTTGAGCGTGCCCTTGACGACGTAATTGAACTGTTCGTTCGGATGTGAGTGCATGCGTGAACCGGTGCCGCGCGGTTTGTCGATGAGCCCGACCAGCATGCGCTCGCCTTCGACCACGCCGCCGTGCGAGGTCGAATAGCCGGTACCCGCGTCCACTTTTTCGAGTCGCGCAAAATCGAAGTGATATTTTCCCGCGCCCGCTCGGGTCGCACCCTCGGTTTTTGTCGTTTTGCTTCCCGCGTCTTGCGTGGCCTGCCCCGATGCCGTTGGTCGTATCGATTGCATGGTTATCCTCTCTTACTAAGTATTTCGGAAATGGTTGAAACAACGTTCCTGCTCGACGCTCGCTACTTCAAGCGCGCAAAGGCATCCATATATTTCCAAATTTGGATTGAACTTCAGTTTCCTTCCTCCGTGTGCGGGGGAAGGTTAGGATGGGGGGAGTTCGATTCCAACGCATGCAAAATGATATCCAGCTCGGCCGATGTTTCTTGGAATACTTGATTGTCCCAGAATCGGAGTACCCGAAATCCTCGCGCTTCGATTCGACGGTCGCGACGCTCATCATACGAACGGTGTTCCTGGTGCTGTCCGCCATCAAGCTCAATCACAAGTTTCGCGTCAAGACACGCAAAATCCGCGATATACCCGAAGATAGGCACTTGCCTGCGAAATCGGTGGCCACCGAGTTGCCGACGCCGTAAATGCTGCCAAAGGTGGCGTTCAGCATCTGTGGCATGATTTCTCAGTGTGCGGCTGCGATATTGTGCAACGGGGTCGCGCATGCGACAGATTATCTGAAATTCTGCCCCCACCCAACCCTCCCCCGCACGTCGTGCAGGGGAGGGCGCAGATGTGAATTCGCATTGCGTCTTACAGATAATCGATCTTCTTCCAATCGGTGACGGGAACGACATTCTTGTTCATGCCGGGGCGGCGGTCGGCGCAGATCTTGCCTTCCTTCAGCACCAATGCGATGCGCTTTTTTTCCTGCAGCACGCGGATGTCGGCAAGCGGGTCGCCGTCGACGGCCACGATGTCGGCGAGTTTGCCCGCTTCGAGCGTGCCCAGGTCGGCGCTCAATTTGATCGCTTCAGCGGCGTTTTTGGTCGCGGTCAGTATGGCGTCCATCGGTTTCATGCCGAGGCCCACGTAGACTTCGAGCTCCCACGAATTCGTGCCGAAATGCGGCTCGAAACCCATGTCGGTGCCCATCGCAATCTTGATTCCTGCTTTGTGCATCTTGCGAAATGTTTCGTAGCAGTGCGGCTGCAGCCTTTTTAATTTGTTGAGCACGAATTCGGCGGTGCCGAGCTCGCGCCGCAGCTGGATCGCGTGGTCGGTGCGGTGAGCGAGCGTCGGGGTGACCGGAACGCCGGCTCGAGCGATCATGTCGATGGTTTCGTCGTCCGAGAACACCATGTGCTCGATGGTGTCCGCGCCGGCTTTGAGCGCCATCTTCTGCGCGCCCGTGGTGAAGCAGTGCACCGCCGCGGTTTTATGGAAGGCGTGCGCTTCATCGACGACCGCGTCGAGCTCGTCCTGCGTCATGTTGCGGATGTCAGGCTCTTCCTTGTCGGTGCCGCCGCCGCCCGAAGCGCAGGTCTTGATCACGTCGCATCCCCATTGCAGATTGAGGCGCGCAAGCTTGCGCAGCTCGTAGGGGCCGTCAGCGGTGTTGAATCCCGAGCGCGGCATCGCGCGCGGCTGGATCAGATCGAGATGCGAGCCCGTGATCGTGGTGAAGCCGCCGATCAGCATGCGCGGGCCTTCGAGGATCCCGGCGTCGATCGAATCGCGCACGGCACACAGCTCCTGCGTAAACAGTCCGCGGCTTGAATTCATGCCGAGGTCGCGCAACGTCGTGAACCCCATGTCGAGGCAATTCTGGGCGTGGAATAGCGAATACATCTGCTGCAGCTGCGGCATCACCTCCCATTGCGCGACGCGGTGGTTGTGAAAAGTCATGCAGTTGAACATCGCCGTATGGATGTGGCAGTCCATCATTCCCGGCATCAGCGTATAAGCGGACGCATCGATCGTTTCCGTGCCGGGCGGGATTTGCAGCCGGCCTTCGACGTCGACCGCAGTGATGCGCGCGCCTTCGAGCAAAATCACCGGCTTGTCGACGACCGCGCCACCCCTGCCGTCGATCAGCCTGCCGCCGAAGATCGCGACGCGTTTGCCGCTTGCTTCGCGTTTTGGCCACGGCGCTTCCGGCTTCCACCATTCTTTATTTGCTACCATGCGGTTCGAGTCTCCTGCCAAGGGTCCATCGGTGCATCCGGGCGCGCGACTTGTTCGTTATCATAGGGCCGTCTGCCGTCGCGCACGGCTTTTGTTTTTTGCCGGTATATCTATTGTAAGGCATGCTGCAATTGGATTCGATATCGCGCCTTCCTGTCTGCATCATCACGGGATTTCTCGGCAGCGGCAAGACGACGCTGCTGAATGGCCTGTTGCAGGCGCCCGGCCTTGCGAACAGCCTCGTCATCATCAACGAGTTCGGCGAGATCGGAATCGACCATCTGCTCGTGTCGACCCCGAGCGAAAATATGCGCCTTCTGAGCAACGGCTGCCTGTGCTGCGCCGTACGTGGAGATCTGGTCGAGACGCTGGCTGATGCCCACCGCAGGCGCAGCGAAGCGACGCTGCCGGGTTTCGAACGCGTGCTGGTGGAAACCACCGGGCTCGCCGATCCCGTTCCAATCATCCAGACGGTGGTAACGGACGACGCGCTTGCCTCGTACTATTGCCTCGATACGGTCGTTGCGCTTGTCGACTGCGTGCATGCACAGGCACAGCTCGACTCCCACCCCGAAGCGGTCAAGCAGGCCGCGGTCGCCGATCTTCTGCTGTTGACGAAGACTGATCTTGCCGACCCGGCGCGCGTGGACGAGCTCGAAGCACGGCTGCACCAACTCAACGAAGGCGCAGAAATACTGCGGGTGCTGCGAGGTGCGATCGATCCGCGACAGCTGTTCGGGCGCGCTGTGCTCGATTCGCTCGCTTCAGCGGACAACGTCGAGCGCTGGCTCGGAGCGGGACGCCGCGCGCACGCCTCAGACGATCACTGCGTGCATCTCCCACACTCGGATGCCGCACATTCGCATGCGCGTCATGATGATCGCGTGCAGACTTTTACGCTGTTTCTCGACGAACCCGTTTCACGCCAATCGCTCGCAACATGGCTGACTCTGCTCGCGAATTTCAAAGGCGCGAATCTGTTGCGGGTCAAGGGATTGATCAATGTAGAAGGCCGCCCGGTTGTCGTGCAGGCGGTACAGACCGTGATCCACGAGCCGGTCGAGCTCGCACACTGGCCCACCGGCGACCGGCGCTCGCGAATCGTGTTCATCGTGCGCGATGCGGATCGCGCGGTGTTCGAGCGCTCGCTCGCTGCGCTCGCGCAGAACGGAAGTGACAGCAGGGTGTCAGTGGCAGACTCGCGAGCGGGCAAGGGGATGCTCGACCCGCAAGCGTATGCGCGATTTCTCGAGATGGCGAAAACCCTGAACTGAGCGCAACGCAAGCAGCCGACATCGCAGCGTGCGGTCATCCCGCGCGCCGCCGCCGCGTCAATCGACTCTGAGATTCG
>DASYSI010000193.1:0-3378 GCA_036003485.1 Burkholderiales bacterium
CGATCTGCGCGCGGTCGGCGTCCCTCGCTACACGCATGTTGCCGCGCAGCTTGCCGTGGACCTGCAGTACGAGCTCGATCTCGTCCTGTATTAGGGCGGTTTGATCGACCTCCGGCCACCCGGCCGATAAAATCTCGCCCAGCTGCTTTTCGAACCCGAGTTCTATCCAAAGCGCGTGGGTAATGTGCGGAACGATCGGATTAAGAATGCGCAGCAAAATGCCGACGGACTCATTCATTAATTGCAATTGCGGATTGCGGAATGATTGGAGGGGCAGGTTCGCATTCAGCGGCGTAGTTTCAACCGGAAGCTTTTCAAGTGCATTGAGCATTTTCATGCCGGCGGAGGCGACGGTATTGAATTGCATGCGGCCGTAGTCGAAATTGGCTTGCTGCAGGATCTTGTGTATTTCGCCGCGTGAGGCGCGAAGTCTGCTGTCTTCCTTGGTCCAATCGTTCACGCGCACACTACTGTCTCGGAACCGGATTGCGCGTTCGTTGCGTGCGCAGTAATCCCAAAGGCGCCGCAAAAACCGATGCGCCCCTTCGACTCCGCTGTCCGACCACTCGAGCGTCTGTTCCGGCGGTGATGCGAACATCATGAACAAGCGTGCGGTGTCGGCGCCGTATTCCTCGATCAGCGATTGCGGGTCGACGCCGTTATTCTTCGACTTCGACATCGTGCCCATGCCGCCTGATTCGACCGGCTGTCCGTCGGCCTTGAGCGTGACGCTTTTGCGCTTGCCGCTGTCATCGAGCTCAATTGCGACGTCGGCCGGATTGAAATAAACGATGCGTCCGCCTTCGCTCCTGCGGAAAAAAATCTCGTTGAGCACCATGCCCTGGGTCAGCAGGTGCGCGAACGGCTCGTCGAAATCGATGAGTCCCAATTCGCGCATAACCTTGGTCCAGAAGCGCGAGTAGAGCAGGTGCAGGATCGCATGCTCGATACCGCCGATGTACTGATCGACCGGCAGCCAGTACTTGACGCGCGCGTCGACCATCGAGTTTTTCTGATCGGCGCATGCGAAACGCATGTAGTACCACGATGAGTCGACGAAGGTGTCCATGGTGTCGGTCTCGCGCCTGCCCGGCTGGCCGCATCGCGGGCACTTGCAATTGACGAAGTCGGGACGCTTGTTGAGCGGATTGCCGGTGCCATCCGGCACGCAGTCTTCGGGCAGCACGACCGGCAGTTGCGCGTCCGGCACCGGCACGTCGCCGCAGCCCGCGCAGTGGATGATGGGGATCGGTGTGCCCCAATAGCGCTGGCGCGAGATGCCCCAGTCCCTGAGCCGCCACATCACCTGTTTTTCGCCGAGCGCTTTGGCTTTGAGATCGACGGCGATCGCATCGACTGCGTGCGTGTAGTCAAGCCCATCGTATTTGCCGGAGTGAATGCAGCGGCCGATATCCTTGTCGGCATACCAGTCCTGCCATTGATCGGTGCTAAAGGTCCTGCCGGGAACCTCTATGACCTGTCTGATCGGCAGGCGGTATTGCCTGGCGAAGTGAAAGTCGCGCTCATCGTGCGCGGGCACGCCCATTACCGCGCCTTCACCGTAACCCATCAATACATAATTGCCGATCCATACCTCGATCTTTTCGCCGTTCAGCGGGTGCGTAACGAAAATGCCGGTGCGCATACCTTTTTTTTCCATGGTCGCGAGCTCGGCTTCCATGGCCGAGCCGCGCCTGCACTCGTCGATAAACGCGGTGAGCTTCGGGTTGCGTTTTGCCGCATGCATCGCGAGCGGATGCTCGGCCGCGACCGCGCAGAACGTGACGCCGAAAATGGTATCGGCGCGCGTAGTGAACACCCACAACTTTTCATCTTTGCCCTCGAGCGTGTAGGGGAAAGCAAAGCGCACACCCATGCTTTTGCCGATCCAGTTGGCCTGCATCGTTTTCACGCGCTCGGGCCAGCCGGGCAGGGTGTCGAGCGCGGCGAGCAGCTCATCGGCGTATTTCGTGATCGCCATGTAGTACATCGGGATCTCGCGCTTCTCGATGAGCGCGCCGGTGCGCCAGCCGCGGCCATCGATCACCTGCTCATTGGCGAGCACGGTTTGATCGACCGGGTCCCAATTTACAGCGCCGGTCTTTTTATAGACGATGCCGCGCTCGAGCATGCGCAGGAACAGCCATTGGTTCCAGCGGTAGTAATCAGGCATGCACGTGGCGAGTTCGCGCTCCCAGTCGATCGCGAAACCGAGCGAGATGAGCTGCCTCTTCATGTACGCGATATTGTCGTACGTCCATTGTGCCGGCGGCACATTGTTGGCGATCGCCGCGTTTTCAGCCGGCAGCCCGAACGCGTCCCACCCCATCGGCTGCAGTACCTCATAGCCGCGCATGCGGTGATAGCGGGTCAGTGCATCCCCTATGGTATAGTTTCGCACGTGTCCCATGTGCAGCTTGCCGGAGGGATACGGAAACATCGACAGGCAGTAATATTTTGGTTTGCCCGTTGTTTCCGCGGCGCGAAATAAGTGATGCTCATCCCAGTACTGCTGGGCTTCGCGTTCGATTGCGCGCGCATTATATTTATTCTGCATGTCCGCCTGAAGATCTTCGGCAAAAAACATAAATTATACCCGTAACACATCCGAAAACTTGTCTCTGCCGTATAAGCATTCACCTCCGGAACTCCCGAAAAGCGGGCCATGAAAATCAGAGCATGGGTTTGCGCGTTGCTGATGCTGGCCGCAATGCCCGCCGCGGCGGCGGCACGCGCCGGCATTGTGGTTGAAGGCGTGCAAATGCCGGCGTGGGTCGAGCATGCGAACGGCGCGCGCGATCCGCTCGCGATCGGCATGGCACTTAACAACAAAGATCGAGTCTTCACAGGTCCCGAAGCGCGCGCGTTGCTGAGGCTTGCCGACGGCAGCCTGATCAAGCTCGGTGAAAACGGTCTGCTTGCGCTCGACGATCTCGGTCAAAAGAAAATCCAGCTTAAGGACGTGGTGACCGCATCGCTGGACGTCGTGAGTGGCGCTTTTCGCTTCACCACGCAGGCATTGTCGAGATTTCGCGGCGAACGCGACGTCAAGGTCAGGATCGTGACGATCACCGCGGGAATCCGCGGCACCGATTTATGGGGCAAAGCCGATGCGACGCGCGATATCGTATGCTTGATAGAAGGCAGGATCACAGTCGAGCGCGAGCGCGACCGTTTTATCATGGACCAGCCGCTGTCGTTTTATATCGCACCCAAAAACGAGCCGGCGCTGCCGGTTGCGCCGGTGTCGCAGAAACAGCTCGACCAATGGTCGCAGGAGACCGAGATCGCCGCGGGCGCCGGCGCGATCCGCAAGGGCGGCCAATGGCGGGTGTATCTGGCCGAGGCCGACAACCAGCGCGATGCGCTCGGCGTCTA
>DASYSI010000194.1:0-2708 GCA_036003485.1 Burkholderiales bacterium
GGCGATCTTCCCGCTTTCAGTCTGGCTGCCGGCGAGCGCGACACCGAGATAATCGAGAAGCAGCCGCTTAACCGCTTTGCGGCTTGCCTCGGGTGTCGCGGCGTAGTTAAGGCGCGAGAAATGGTCGGCGAGCTGGTTCGATGCGGTCTCTTGCATGAAGATTCCTCTCATAGCGTATGGGTGCGGATATTTTTAGCGGCGATCGACAGTGACGGGCGCCGCGATGATGTCGATCAGCTCGCGCGTGCTGTCAAGTTTATCGAGCGTCGACGCGAGCGCTATCACGCGCTCAATGCGGTCGGGGGCAAGACACGAACCGACGACATGCCTGAACTTGTAGACGATATCTTCCGGCGTGAGCGGATTTTCAGGACTGCCGCGGCGATGCAGCACGAGCGTATCGAAGCTGCGGCCCTCCCGCGTTGACACCTTCATGCGCGCGGCATGGCGGAATGCGGCACCCATTTTCTCGATCTCGGGATCGACGTAAGCATGGATGCGCGTGATAAAGTCGAAAATCTTCGGATCGCTGAGGCGGTCCTCGCGGTACTGAGCGGTAAATGCGACGCCGTCGAAGGCAATCACCGCAAGGCCATAGTACAGGTTCATCTGCGCGGCCGTGACCCCTTGCGCCTTGTAGTCCCAAGCGCAATGCACATGAGTCATCGGACTCAGTCCCGCTTCGACCTTGGCGATATCGTCAGGCTTGAGTCCCTGCTCGCGCATGATGTCGCCAAGCGCATCGAGGGCGGTATGGATGCTCGTTACCGCTGCGTGCGGTTTGTAACCGACCGCGAGCGTTTCCCAGCGCGTGCCGAGGCCTTCAGTCAGCCGCGCCGGATCCGGCTTGTCCGAATAACTGCTGAGATAGCCGCCATAGGGCGCCTCGAGCACGTCGGTGATTCCGGTGAAGCCCGACTGTGCAAGCTGCGCCGAATAGACGCCGCTTTGCGCCGCACGCCCGCTATGGAAACGCTTGACCATCGCGCCTTCCTGGGCTGCCATCAGTCCGCCCGCCTGCGAACCGGCTATACCCAGGGCGTGTTGAAACTTGTCGGCATCGAGGTCGAGCGCGCGCGCGGCAGTGGCAACGGCGACGAACACGCCCGACGTGCCCTGCGGATGAAAGCCGCGGAAGAAAAGGCTCTGCGTCGCGGCGCTGCCGACGCGATGCCCCACTTCGTAGCCTGCCGTCATGGCCGTGATGACATCGCGCCCGGATGCTCCGCCCTTTTGCTCGGCATAGCCGAGTGCAATCGGCGTCGCGATCGAGCCTGCGTGAACAATCGACTCCTTGTGGATATCGTCGAGCTCGAACGCGTGCCCGGCGGTGCCATTTACCAAGGCCGCGAGCGATACCGAGCTCTTCTTGCCCATGCCCGTGAACGACGCGACGGGCCGCGCGCCTTCTGCCTGCGCGAGGTCGGCAACTTTGAGCGTCCACGGCAACGTGGCGCCGAACAGACAGCAGCCGATCGAGTCGAGTACCGAAAGCTTGATGCGCTCGACCGCTTCCCTGGGAATGTCTTCGAAACGGATACCGGCCGCAAAACGCGCAAGATCGCGCGTCGCGTTTTCGACCAGTGGCTTCACGCCTGCGCTCATGTTGACGGCTCGCTCATCCGCGCGGCGCGACATCGAGCCTGACAACGATGCCATCGAGCTCTTTGCTCGGCGCGGGATAGCGCTGCATGACGAGCGGATCGTGGCCCGGGATGATGTGCTGGGGCGAGGCCGCGAGATTCATTAGCTTCGCATAGCCTTCGACCACTTCTCCAAGATGAAAGGTCGTCGGAAAGCAGCGCTGGGTCTCCATATGCTCGTAATAGTGACTTGCGTCTGACGCGAGCACGACCCAACCGCGCTGCGTCATCACGCGCACGCACTGCAACCCATGAGTATGGCCGCCGATTCGATGAATACTCAAGCCGGGTGCGAGATCGCCCGAGCCGTCGTAGAATTCGACGCGGTCCTTGAACACCAGTTTTACCATGCCGATCACGTCTTCGACCTCGTAGCCGTGATTGAACTGGTGGTGCCGCATATGGCGTCCAGTTACGTACGACATCTCATCGTCCTGCATGTGAAATCTGGCGCGCGGGAATTCGTGAAACGTTCCCACGTGGTCGTAGTGCAGGTGCGTGAGAATCACGTCGTTTACTTTCGCAGCATCGATCCCGAGCAGCGCCAGTCCCGCGGCCGGAGTTCGCAAATATTCGCGCTTGCGCTTAGCGGCCATTTCTTGGGTGAAGCCGGTATCGACGACGAACATGCGCTCGCCGTTGCGCACCACCCACACGAAGTAATCCATCGGCATGTCTTCATCGTGCGGGTCCCCGCCGATAAAGTGATGATGGCGTTTGGCATCGCGCCGGGCGTATTTGACCGCGTAGATTTCGTACTGTTCGTTGTTCATCGTCATCCCTGCTGTAACGTAAAGACCAGCCGCTCGTTCTATTTGACGTGGAGCGCCAGGGCGCAGCCGGGCATTTTTAGAGGTCCACTGCGCTCGCCAATCTCCAACAGCGAGGCGTCGTGACTATGCATTGCACCGTACACGCCCTCCAAAAAAACACATGGCGGATGGTATAGAGAAGCCGCTGTTAACTCAATGAAGCAGTTCTTATCAGGCGGATCGGTTTGTTGGGAAAATCCTGGGCGCACGCCGCGTCCGCCCCTAACGATAAGGCGGCCAATATCGCCCAAAT
>DASYSI010000195.1:0-10093 GCA_036003485.1 Burkholderiales bacterium
GAAGCCAGATATCGATTAACCTTACTTTCGTATGCCCCCCCTGCTGCACCATCGTCTCGCGTCCTCGATCCCCTGAGAAAGTTCGCTTGCGCGGAAGACTCTGGGAGTCGCGTCGATATCCCGCGTTACATAACATGCATCAGTGAAGCGGCACATCCCACGGTTTCTGACCGGTTTGCCAAGAGCCAGGCGCACGTACGATATCGCCATGTTGTATTTTCCTGCAACGTCATGGATTGTCGGCACATTCGCGAAACGGCCGGCGTTAATCTCCGTGATGCATGGCTCCCCGCTCTCATTCTCTTTCAGATCGACGAAGAAAACTCCCGAGGCTTTCGGATCAAGCAATCTAATGCTTTTCGAACACACCTCTGCAATGCGGGGTTCAAAAATCATCTTCGCCAGCGCGGCCGTTGATGAAGTGCCGCTTGGATTGCCGCCGGTAACGTGATAAGTCAAGCGTTCGTGCGCCTTGGCCATAACAAGCGTTCCCTTTTTCCAAAGCGATTGCAAGCAAAAGTCGCGGCCAGGAAGGAATTCGGAAAGAGTAAAGAGCCCCGCCGGAACCGCGCGCATTTCCTGCCAATAATTGATCCAGCTGCGGGCCTGCTCAGGACTCGCGACGGGAATGGTTCCCCAAGATCCAGTGCCTTTGCGGATCCGGCACCACAAACGCGCATGCGGGGCGAAGCGGCTAAATAACTTTTCGATGTCCTTGAGGCTGGCAACCGGATAAGTCAACGCAACTGGGAGCCCATGGCGCCCCAGAAACCTTGTTAGCGCGTACTTATCCTGACACCGCTCGATGACCGATCTTCTGGGAAGAAAACTCTTACACGGCAGATTGTCGCGAAGCGCAGAGATTAATCTGACATCCGCGTCGCTATTGGGAATGACGAGATCGATGCGTTCAGTCTTGATGACTCGACGCAGGACGCGTGCAAATCCGCGGTGCGCTGATGAAGGAACTAGATAGTTGAGATCCGCTCGAGATTTCATGAGGACGAACCGATCGTCATGACAACCGACGATGACCATCGTTGGGTCTCCCGCTCGCAAGCTGCGGATCAGGTTGTTGCTGGCTGCAGAACCAGCCCCGAGAATGAGCAATCGGCCCGCCATTGGCATTTTCCCTCAAGAAATGTGGCAGTATTGGTAGCCAAATAAGGCTTGTCAAACGCAGGATAAGTAACTCCCTTCCCCGACCGCGCTGCACCATAGATCGAGTTTATGTACCGTAGTGCGATTAAGATCTGCACAAAAAAATAAAGGCAGGCTCGCGCCTGCCTTTACATCGTTGCTAAACCGAATTACCGGTCAGCGCCGAATTATGTCGTCTGCATTGCGGGCTTTGGTCCGTGCTTTCTTCGCGGCAACCGTTGCTTTTTCATGCGCATTGCCTTGGGCACTCCTCCGGTCTTCTGCCCGATCCAATCCATGATCGCGATCGGATGAGAATCTTCCGTTCGAATTGGCCGCGGCCGCGCTGTGGGAAGGAGGTCCGCTGGAAGGAGGTCCGCCCCCGCCTGCAGGACCACCCCCGCCTCCACGAGCCACGACCAGCTGACTGACGGCAAACAACGATCCAACCAGCATTACCGGTATGATTTTTCGCATGACTGCTCTTTCCTCGGTTTAGAAGTCCCATTCGACGCAAGCGCCGTGCCTAATTTAATTTAGTCGTAAGATTAGGGAGTTAATGCCGCGTCGGAGTCTGCGCTCGTCAACAGCCTGTCGCTCGGGTACGACAGGACCAATCGACCGTTTTTGCTGAACTGTTTGATTTACTTTTATTTATGCATGTCGCCGCTGGGCGACCAAGCAAGCTCGCATTCTCTTGCTTGTCTGCAGCTTTACGGAAATCAGATGAAGCGGGCCGCGCGATGGCGGGCATCATCCGCCGGTTTTCAGCGTTGAGTTTTTCAACCGATACGCGTTGAGATCGCGGTCAGTATCCCCTGCATGATCGCAAACGGCGTCGGCGGACAGCCCGGTACCGCGACGTCGACCGGAATCACGTTCGATACCCGGCCGCAGCTCGCATAGCTTTCGCCGAAAATGCCGCCGGTGCAGCCGCAATCTCCGAGCGCGACTACCAGTTTCGGCTCCGGCGTCGCGTCGTAAGTACGCTTCAACGCAATTTCCATGTGTCGCGACACCGGTCCCGTTACAAGCAGCATATCGGCGTGGCGCGGGCTTGCGACGAATTTGATGCCGAGGCCCTCGAGGTTGTAATAGGGATTATTGAGCGAGTTGATTTCGAGCTCGCAACCGTTGCACGAACCGGCGTCGACGTGACGTATCGTCAGAGCGCCGCTGAAATGCTGCAGGACCTTGCCATGCAACTGCTCGCGCGCCGTGCGAAGCCGCTCATCGGGATGCGGCGGCGCCTCGGTCTTGATACCGGTGACTGCGATCTGTTTCAGTATTTGATACATGATGAGCGTTTAGCTGTCAGATGTGAGCGGTCAGCGCGAACCGGAAGCCTGGTGATCCGCTTTTGGCTCTTAGATGTTTCATAAGTCGTGTCCCGAGTAGCTCAGATTGAACGATTTGTTGATGAGCGGAAAATCCGGCACGATATTGCCGAGTACCGCACGCTCCAAAAGCGGCCAGTTCTGCCACGACGGATCGTGCGGGTGCAGACGGCGGATGCTGTTATTCGCACCGGTTTCGAGTGCGATCAGCACTTCACCGCGCCAGCCTTCGACCCAGCCGATGCCGAATGCGCCCTCGCGCGCATCCGGAACGGGCGCGGCGATATCTGCCGCGGGCAAACCGGACAGAATCAGCCTGGTCAAGCGCAACGATTCGGATATCTCTTCGAAGCGTACCGTCGCGCGCGCCGCCACGTCGCCGTTGCGGTGGGTGGCCATTTGCACCTCGAACCTGTCATAAGGATCCGGTGGAAACTGCGCGCGCAGGTCCCACGCCATGCCGCTCGCACGCCCCGCCATTCCGGTAAGCCCCAGCCGTTCAGCCAGCTCGGGCTTGACGCGCCCGGCGCCGATGAAGCGATCCTGCAGCCCGGGATGCTCGTCATAGATATCTTTCAACAGCTTCACGGTATCTCTGACTGCATCGATTTCCTGATGCAGACGGGCGATGCCGTCACGATCGATGTCGCGCGCTACACCGCCGGGCACGACGAGATCCATCAGATAGCGGTGACCGAACAGCGCCGCATTGGTACGCAGCATGTCCTCTCTCAAGCAGGAGAACTGAGCAAGGCCGAAAGCGAGCCCCGCGTCATTGCCCAGGAAACCCAGATCCCATAGATGCTGGCCGACGCGCTCGCGCTCGAGCGCGAGCGCGCGCAACCACAGCGCGCGCGGTGGCGGCGATAGGCCACACGCGCTCTCGACTGCCATTGCATAAGCCCATGCATACGCAACGGTCGAGTCGCCGGAAATTCGCCCGGCAAGCCGCGCGCCCTGCATGAGATTCATTTGCTCGAAGCGCTTCTCGATGCCCTTGTGCTTGTAGCCGAGCCGCTCTTCCAGGCGCAGAACGCCTTCGCCGACGATTGAAAAGCGGAAGTGTCCCGGCTCGATCGTGCCTGCGTGCACCGGGCCGACCGGAATCTCGTGCACGCCCTCGCCGCCCACCTGAACAAATGGATAGTCATCCATTTGTTCGGTCTCGGGTTTCGAGTCCCGAGTTTCATGTTGTGCGGCGCGCGCTGAATCCAACTGTAATTGTGGATCTTTAAAATCGGAGCTGACGTTTTTCCTCAATGGAAAAACATCTTCCGGCCACGCCGCGTGGCGCAGCCACTTGCGTATATCGGGGGCGTTCTCCGCACTCACCCCGAACAGATCGTAGATCGCGCGCTGCATCCGGCCCGCTGCCGGAAATACCCGCGAGATATCGGGAAAACTCTCGCCGTGCACCGGCAGCTTGATGATCAGCAGTCCCGAATGCACCGTCAGCGCCGCGTGCACGGCGTAACCCTCTGCGCGATCGCTGTTGTCGGTGCCCCACAAGGCAACCAGCCTGCCGCCTTTGTCGTGAACCTTCTGGCACGCGCTGCGCCACTGCTGCGCGTCGACGCGTCCGTGCCATACCGGAATCGCGCCAGGCAGTCGGGTCATGTCTATCTGGAAATCTTCAAGTTTCACGTTAAAGCTCCGCCGCAGAGGACGCGAAGGACGCCAAGGAAAAACAAATTCATAACGGTCGATTGCTCGCAGGTTATGCCGATGATCTGCATCTGTGTATTCATATCGTGTTTTGGTCTGCAAATACCTTCGCGTCCTTGGCGGCAAGGCTTTACCGTCATCCTATCAATTGCGCCGCCTGCCGGTACCACTCGGCGAGATAAGGCGGAATGTAAAGCCCCAGCAGCAGTACTAACGCAAGGTGCGCGAACACTGGTATCAATGCTGGCGGATGCGGCAGCCGCTCGACCGTCGCCGTGCCGAACACCATCGGCTGGACCTTACCGAAAATCGCGGCGAAAGCGACGCCGAGCGCGGCAAGCAGAAAAGGCGTTGCCCATGGCTGCTCATGCATCGCCACAGTGAGTATCATGAACTCGCTCGTGAAAACGCCGAACGGCGGCATTCCGAGAATTGCAAGGCTGCCGAGCATTAAACCCCAGCCGATGGTCGGGTTGCTATCGATCAATCCGCGGATATGGGCCATGAGCTGCGTGCCCGACTTCTGCGCGGCGTGGCCGACGGTGAAAAAGATCGCCGACTTCGTGAGCGAGTGCACCGTCATGTGCAGCATCGCGGCAAAGGTCGCAAGCGGCCCGCCCATACCAAACGCAAAAGTCATGATCCCCATGTGCTCGATCGAAGAGTACGCGAACAGGCGCTTGACGTCTTTCTGGCGCGACAGCAGGAACGCCGCCACCACCACCGAGAGCACGCCGAAGCCCATCATCAAGTTGCCGGCGAAATGCGTGCCGAGCGCTCCCTCGACCAGCACCTTGGTGCGCACCACCGCATACAGCGCCACGTTCAGCAACAATCCCGACAGTACCGCTGAGACCGGCGTCGGACCTTCGGCGTGCGCGTCGGGCAGCCAGTTGTGCAGCGGCACAAGCCCAACCTTGGTGCCGTAACCAATCAGCAGGAACACGAACGCGAGGCTCAGCACGGTCGGCTCAAGCTCGCCTTTCACTTCGTTCAGATGCGTCCACAGAAGCGCGGTGCCGCCGGGTCCCAGCACTTTCTCCGCCGCGAAGTAGAGCAGAATGGTGCCGAACAGCGCCTGTGCAAGTCCCACGCCGCACAATATGAAGTACTTCCAGGCCGCCTCCAGGCTCGCCGGTGTGCGATACAGGCTCACCAGCAGCACCGTGGTAAGCGTAGCGGCCTCCATCGCGACCCACAGAATGCCGACGTTGTTGGTCAGCAATACCAGCAGCATCGTGAACGTAAACATCTGGAACATGCTGTGATAAAGCCGCAGCCGGTTCAGCGACAGCTGGCCATGGTCAAGCTCGATGCGCATATAAGGACGGCTGAAGAGCGAGGTGGTAAAGGCCACGAATGCGGTCAACGCAACCAGGAACACATTGAACGAATCGACGAAGAACATCTCATCCCATACCAGAATCGGTCCATCGGCGATGATGCGCGCGGTCAGGCCCGCCGCGGCGAGAAACGTGAGCAGGCTCGCCGCCGAGTTCAACTCGGGCGCGAAATTGCGGTGGCCCCAGAATCCGAGCACGATGCCGCCAGCGAACGGGACACTCAATACCATCAGCAGTTCCATCAGCGTTCCTTCAGTTTCTCCAGATGATGGATGTCGAGACTCTCGAAGGTCTCGCGGATATGGAAAAAGAACACGCCGAAAAGCAGCGTGCCGACCAGCACGTCGAGCGCGATCCCCAGCTCGACCACCATCGGCATGCCATAGGTAGCGGAAGTCGCAGCGAAGAACAGGCCGTTTTCCATCGCCAGGAAACCAATGACCTGAGAAACCGCCTTACGCCGCGTGATCATCATCAGAAATGCGAGCAGAATGCACGCGGTGGCGATGCCGAGCGTACTCTTGTTGATGGTGCCGGCGAAATTCGAAATCGGCGCAGCCAGGTTGAACGCGAAGATCACCAGCACGATGCCGATCAGCATCGTCGACGGAATATTGATCAGAGTCTCGACGTCCCAGCGCACGTTCAACGCGCGAATCAGACGATGCATGATCCAGGGCAAAACGAGCACTTTGAGTACCAGCGTCAGCAGCGCGGAGTAATACAAATGGCTCTGGTGCGTGGAATAGGCAACCACCAGCGTAGAGAGCACCAGCACGAAACCCTGCGCGGCGAAGAGATTGATGAGCGACAGAATGCGCCGCTGCGTGAGCATCGCAAAGGCGAGCAGCAGCAGCAGCGCCGCGAACAGGTTGATCAGCTGGGCGTAGAGCGGCAAGTTCATTTTCTAAAGCCTCGCCGCCAAGGACGCAGAGGAAGAATCATCAAAATCCGTTCACCAAACGTTTGACGCCGTCTCTCATATGCGCCACATTGAAATTGAGCAAATAGCCAAGTCTGTATTTTCCGAGTTTCAAATAACTTAATAATTGTGCTGTATGTACCGGTAAAAGGATATCGATCGCCTTGATTTCGATAACAACCGCGTCATTCACTAACAGATCGAGCCTGAATGCATTGTCCAGTCTGAGATCGTCGTATTCAATTGATAATGCGGCTTGGCGCTTTACAATTAGTCCTCGCTTCTCCAGCTCGTACGCCAAACATGTTTCATAGATTCCCTCGAGCAAACCCGCCCCTAGAACAGTGTGGACTTTCATGCTCGCGTCCACTACAAGCGTTCCGATTTGATCTTCTTCCACGGGTTTTTCCTTGGCGTCCTTTGCGTCCTTGGCGGCAAAGTTGTTCATCGTTCAAGCAGGAAGTGGGTGAGCATGCCGAGTGTCGCAAGCATGAAAGCGGTGCCCAGGAATTCGGGCGCACGGAAAATGCGCATCTTGGCCGACAGCGTTTCGATCAGCGCGAGCCCGGCACCCGCTGCCGCCAGCTTCAACGTCAACGCCGCAAGCGCGAGCGGCAGCGCCGCCCAGTCGCCGGCAGCGGCAATGCCCCACGGCATGAACATCGCGATGCCGATCGCGAAGTAGGCGGTGAGCTTGAGGCTGGACGCCCATTCGATCAATGCCAGGTGGCGCGCCGAATATTCGAGGATCATCGCTTCATGGATCATCGTGAGCTCGAGATGCGTAGAGGGGTTGTCGACCGGAATACGCGCGTTCTCCGCAAGCAGCACCATCAGGAATGCGACTGCTGCGAAGGCCATGCTCGGATAGATCACGATCTCGCGGTGCGCAAGCGTCTCGACGATGGTCGCGAGTGAAGTGGAATGGCTGATCAGCGAGGCGGTGAACAGCGTCATCAGCATCGCGGGTTCAGCCAGGAAGCCGATCATCATCTCGCGCCGGGCGCCGAGCGTGCCAAACGAGGTGCCGACATCCATCCCGGCGAGCGATATGAACACGCGCGCCAGTGCAAACAGCCCCACCAGCGCGATCACGTCCGCCGCCGGCGCAAACGGCAGCGAAGTCGCCAGCATCGGCACAATGCCAACCGCGAGCCACATGCAGCCGAACAGGATGTAAGGCGTGGCGCGGAACAGCGGCGAGGCGTTGTGCGCGACCACCGCATCCTTGTGGAACAGTTTGTTCAGCACCTTATACGGCTGCCAGATTCCTGCGCCGCTTTTGTTCTGGAGCCACGCGCGGCACTGGTTGACCCACCCCAGCACGAGCGGCGCAATCAGTACGACGAGCACCGATTGCAGCACCTGGAAAATGATTGCGCCGGCGACGTTCATTGCGCGAACACCAGCAATGCGATCAGCGTTATGAAGCTGTACAGCAGATAGACCGAAATGCGTCCCTGTTGCAATTTGCCGATGTGGCCGGACAGGAATTCGGTAAAGCGCGCGATCGGCAGATAAATCGCGTACCAATGCCGGTCCTCCACTGACTGCCTGAACACCGGATGCGGATCATCGGCGCGCGGAATCTCACGCTCGATCAGGTAGACCGGCGCAAAGATCTGGCGGATCGGCTGGCCGAACGCATCCGCCGAATCCTGCATACGCGAAGTCTGAGCCGGAAATCCGCAGTCCCACGCATCGGCGCGACGCAGCCGCCCATGATAGAAGTATCGCACGACGAGGAAAGTCAAGCCGAACACCGCCGCGATCACCAGCAGAAACACGATGGGGCTGTAGCTCGCCTGTGCGCTGGCGGTCGGCACGAGCCACAGCCAGCCCGAGGCGATCGCCTCGTCGCTCAGCCCGTTTCCGATCAGGGTAAGGCAGATCGTGTTGAGCTTGCCGATCATGAAAACCGGAAATAACCCGAGTGCGAAACAGGCGAGCGCGAGCCATAGCATGCCCGCGCGCTCCCAACCGCTTGCCTCGCGCGGCCTTTGCGCAAACTCCTGGCGCTGCTGGCCCAGAAAGGCGATGCCATAGACTTTGACAAAGCACATGCCGGTCAGGGCTCCGGAAAGTGCAAGCACGGCGGCCACGATCGGCACCAGGCTCCTCACCACACTGCTTTGCAGCAGCGGCGCCTGCAGCGAAGCCTGAAACGTGAGCCACTCGGACACGAAACCATTCAACGGCGGCAGCGCCGAAATCGCCAGCGCGCCGACCAGGAAATAAAGCGCAGTGTGCGGCAGGTAGCGGATCAGCCCGCCCATCTGGTTCAGATTTCTCAGCCCGGTCGACTTCAGAATCGCGCCGGCGCCGAGGAACAGCAGGCCCTTGAATACCGCGTGATTGAGCGTGTGATACAGCCCTGCGATCAACCCGAGCGCCGCGGCGACCGGGTGTCCACTGCCGAGAAACACCATCGAGAGCCCGATTCCAATCAGGATGATGCCGATGTTCTCGACCGAATGGTACGCGAGCAGGCGCTTCAGATCGTGCTGCATCAGCGCGAACAGCACGCCGAACAGCGAAGTCGCCGCGCCGAACAAAAGCACGGTCAAGCCCCACTCCCAGCGGATGCCGCCGATGAGATCGTAGATCACGCGCACCATCCCATAAATTGCCGTCTTCAACATCACACCGCTTAACAGCGCCGAGACTGGCGACGGCGCGGCCGGATGTGCTTCTGGCAGCCATACATGCAGCGGCAGCATGCCAGCCTTGGCGCCGAAGCCGAAAAACGCGAGCAGGAATGCCACTGTCGCCCAGAATCCGTTCAGGTTCGCCTGCCGCAATGCTTCGAATGTGTAATCACCATGCCCGCCATGAAGCACGCCAAAACACAATAGAATGCCGAGCGCGCCAATATGCGCGACCAGCAGATAGATAAAGCCCGCTTTGCGGTTCTGCTCGTTATGGTGTTCGGTGGTAACGAGAAAATAAGAGGATAGCGCCATCGACTCCCAGGTAAGCATGAAGAGATAGGCATCATCGGCGATCAGCACGAACGCCATACTGGCGAGGAACACGTGGTACTGCAGGCTCAGCAGCCCCAGTGCGGTGGCTTCGGTATCGCGGAAGTAGCCGCAGGCGAACAGTGAAATCCCGAACGAGACTCCACCCAGCAACAGCAGGAAAAACCCGGACAGCGCGTCGATGCGCACGTGAAATGGCAGATCGGGCAGCCCCGCCGGCAGGATCGCCGCGGTGGGCGGCGCACTGATCGCCCACAGTCCGGTTGCGGCGAGCGCGAGCGATACCAGCGCTCCGACGGGAAATACAAATCCGGTGATGAACCGCGGTGCGCGCATGAGCGCGAGGCCCATCACGCCGAGCCCGATCCAGATTACCGCCAGCGTGACGGCCGCTTCGATCGGCTGCAGAGAAGAAAAATTCATGTCTCGCTATCGATAGCTATGCAGGCGCGGGCAGCCACTGAACAATCAGCGCGGGCGCGGATTGCGGTTGCCTGCGCGCAACGCATGCGACCGCTACCGATTCCAGCATTTGTTTATTTCATCTTATGGTGATTCGAACGCGACCGGCTATGGTTATCAGATGCCGGCACCAGCCTCAGGGTCGAATATATGAGTAACCCTGCTGCTGCTTTACCATCAACTCTACGACACCCGCTTTTACATAGCCGAGATTGGGCAACATGTCGGCGCGTGTCGTCTTGG
>DASYSI010000196.1:0-4588 GCA_036003485.1 Burkholderiales bacterium
GAATACGCAGAAAAAATGCTCGCTGAAATCCACCAGCAATTCATTGCCGTGGTGCGCAGCGGACGCGGCGCGCGCCTCAAGGAGACTCCCGATATCTTCAGCGGGCTGGTGTGGGTCGGACAGAAGAGCATCGAAATGGGCTTGACCGATGGCATCGGCAACGTCGAATCGGTTGCGCGCGATGTCATAAAAGCCGAAGACGTCGTTGATTTCACACCGCACGAAAACATTGCGGAGCGCGTCGCTCGCAGGTTTGGAGCTGCGATGGCCGAAGCATTGGTGAAGGTATCGGCAGCCGGCGGCGCGCAACTGCACTGAGGCGATTCAGCGGGCATAGAGCAGGAATACACTCGGCCGCCGGCCGATTTCAGTTTTTTCCTTTATCCAGGCTGCGATCATTTCGCTGCGCACACTTTCAGTGGGCAGGGTCAGATCGCTCGCGACGCACAATCGCGTCGTCCTATCGCATGTTTGCAGCAGCGCCTGCAGCAACGCGTCATTGCGGTACGGCGTTTCAATGAAGATCTGCGTCTGATCGCAGGCGCGCGATTCGCGCTCGAGTCTGGCGATTTCGCGGCGACATTCGACTTTTGCGACGGGTAGATAGCCGTGAAACGCGAAGCGCTGACCGCTGAAGCCCGAAGCCATCAGCGCAAGCAATATCGAAGAGGGACCGCTATGCGCAACCACGGTCAAGCGCATGCGATGCGCGGCTGCGACGAGCAGCGCGCCAGGATCGGCGATTGCCGGACATCCGGCTTCGGACAGCACTCCTGCGCTGCGCCCTGCGATGAGTGGCAGCAGCAATTGGGCGGCGCGTTCCGATGTGCCGTCCTTATCGAACCGCTCGAGCAACAGCTGTTGGAGCGGCTGCGGATGTGCAATGTTATGCAAAAACCGCCGCGCGCTTTTTTCGTTCTCAACAATAAAATAATCGAGTCCTGCGATGGCTTCCAGCGTCGCCAGCGGCAACATTGCCCGTTCACGGTAGCTTCCGAGCGGGACGGGAATCAGATGCAGCCTGCCGGGCACAGCGTTCACGGCAGCTCGATGCCTTCGTTTCGCAGCATGCTGCACAAATTGATGAGCGGCAAGCCGATCAACGCGTTGGGATCGTCACCCTCGAGTCGTGCCGCAAGCGTGATGCCGAGACCTTCGATGCGCGCGCTGCCGGCGCAGTCATATGGCTGCTCGGCGCGCAGATAGCGCTCAATCTCTTCAGCGCTCAATTCGCGCATGTGGACGGTATTGAGTGCGGTCGAAGTTTGCTTGCGCGCCGTGCGCGCATTGAACAGGCAAAGTGCGGTATGGAAAGATACCGTCCGTCCGCTCATCAGCGTGAGCTGTTGAAGCGCCAGGTCATGATGGCCCGGCTTTTCGAGCAGCGTGTTGGCGACGAGAGCGACTTGATCGCATCCGATAATCAGAGCGTCGGGATACGCGGCCTGCACGGTCTGCGCCTTGGCGCACGCCAGGCGCAATGCAAGCTGCGGCGGCGTCTCACCTTCAACCGGGCTTTCGTCAATGTTAGGCGCTGCCGTTTCAAACGGAATATTCAACCGCGCCAGCAAATCACGGCGGTAAGGCGAAGTCGATGCCAGTACAAGGCGAGGTCGGCTCGGGAGCGGCATGGGCTGAACAATACTACGCAGAGGCAATTCGAACGAGCTTCGTCATGCGGGAGCAGATGAATTCGCACGGCGCTGAGCGCCCCGGCAGGGATCGATTGATCAGAATTTTCCTAAGTATCTGCGTTGAATGGATTTTCTGTTACTTTATTTTGACAGGTTTGCGCAAAAATACTATCATCCGCGGCTATGTCTGCACGGGCTGTCATCGATAGTCTGGAGTTTGCTGTCACTGGCGGGCAATTGCATGGAGAGGCGCCGGTGGCTCAATTCGAGCGGCTTGCCGACAGCCTGTTCGATGCCACAGGCGAGCTGAAATATCAGTTGACCGGCGGTTGTGATGCGCGGCGCCGGCCGCGATTGCAGCTCACGGTTGAGGGCGCGATTAATCTCCGGTGTCAACGTTGTCTTGGCAGCCTGACCTATCCGGTAGCAGTCGAATCGAGCCTCCTGGTGCTGGCGGGCAAAGTTGGCGGCGAAACCGCAGAGATCGATGATCTCGATGGGATCCCGGCCGATCCGCACACCGATGTATGGGGGCTGGTCGAGGACGAAGTGCTGCTCGCGATTCCGATCGCACCGCGGCATGCGGAAGGACAATGCAACGCGGCAGTGGATAGCGCTCCGCAGCGCGTGGCATCGCCATTCGCCGTATTAGCCAGATTGAAGCAGCAGCGGATTCAAAATTGAACCCTAAGGAGTTTTAACATGGCAGTTCAGCAAAACAAAAAATCACCGTCGAAGCGCGGCATGCATCGCTCGCACGACTTTCTGAGGAGCCCATCGCTCGCGGTCGAACCGACGACTGGCGAAGTGCATCTGCGTCACCACATCAGCCCCACCGGCTATTATCGCGGCAAGAAGGTGGCCAAGACCAAGGCTGAATAGGGCCTGGGCCCGAGTTTTCCGGTCGCGCTGCTAACGGCATCCGACCGCATCATGCGTATCAGGAGGGCAGCGAGGAGGTTGGCTTGGACGTAACGGTCGCCATCGACTGCATGGGGGGCGATCATGGCCCGCACGTAACGGTGCCTGCCGCGGTCGACTATTTGCGGCGCATCGAGAATGCCAACGTGATCCTGGTCGGTCTGCAGGATGCTATTGCTGCCGAGTTGGACAAGCTCAAGGCTGCCTCTGAACCGCGTCTGACGGTGCGGCACGCGAGCGAGACCGTGAGCATGGACGATCCTCCGGCCGCTGCGCTGCGCAGCAAGAAAGATTCTTCGATGCGCGTTGCCGTCAACCTGGTCAAGGACGGCACCGCGCAGGCGTGCGTCAGCGCGGGCAACACCGGCGCATTGATGGCGATTTCGCGTTTCGTGCTGAAAACCTTGCCCGACATCGAACGTCCCGCGATATGCTCCGTGCTGCCGACGCTTAACGGCCGCACCTACATGCTCGACCTCGGCGCCAACGTCGATTGCACGGCCGAGCACTTGCTGCAGTTCGGCGTGATGGGCGCGACACTGGTCAGTTCGGTAGAAACCAAAGATCAACCAAGCATCGGATTGCTCAACATCGGCGAAGAAGACATCAAGGGCAATGAAGTGGTCAAACGTGCCGCTGAGCTTCTGCGCGCGAGCGGGCTTAATTTTTACGGTAACGTCGAAGGCGACGATATTTACAAAGGCACGACCGATGTCGTAGTGTGCGATGGTTTTGTCGGCAATGTCGCGCTCAAGTCTTCCGAGGGACTGGCACAGATGCTCAGCACTTATCTGCGCGAGGAATTCAACCGCAACGCGATGACCCGTTTTGCAGGCGTGATTGCGATGCCGGTTATCAAGGCGTTCAAACGCCGTGTCGATCCGCGTCTTTACAACGGCGCGAGTCTGCTTGGGTTGCGCGGCATCGTGGTAAAAAGCCATGGCTCGGCCGATCGACTTTCGTTCCGCATTGCGATTTGCCGCGCGGCCGACGAGGCGCGCGGAGGCGTGCTCAATCACATTACGGAACGCATGTCGGTACTGCAAGAGGGAATGGTGTGACGTTCTCGCGCATCGTCGGCACCGGCAGTTACCTGCCGGCCAAAATGCTGACCAATCACGACCTTGAGAAAATCGTCGATACTTCGGACGAATGGATAGTGACGCGCACCGGTATTCGCCAGCGCTTCATCGCGGCCGATGACGAGCATTCGAGCGATCTTGCGCTCAATGCCAGCCGCAAGGCGATCGAGGCCGCCGGAATCGCGCCGCACGATATCGGGCTCATCATCGTCGCGACCACAACGCCGGACATGATTTTCCCGAGTACCGCGTGCATCCTGCAAGCCAAGCTTGGCATCAAGAATTGCCCCGTATTCGACGTGCAGGCGGTGTGCAGCGGTTTCATTTATGCACTGGCGACCGCCGATCAGTTCATGCGCTCCGGTGAATATCAGTACGCTCTGGTGGTCGGGGCTGAAGTCTATTCGCGCATTCTCGACTGGAATGACCGCGGCACGTGTGTGTTGTTTGGCGACGGCGCCGGTGCAGTGGTCATCAAGGCGAGCGATACACCGGGAATACTATCGAGTCATCTGCACGCGGACGGCAACTACCGGGACATGCTGTCGGTGCCGGGTTCCGTGCGCGGCGGCAAGGTGGAAGGGCGGCCATTTCTGCAAATGACAGGCAACGCGGTATTCAAGTTCGCGGTCAGGGTGCTCGATGAGCTCGTGGTGGAAGTGCTCGCCAAAAACAATCTGGAGAAATCCGACATCGACTGGTTGGTTCCACACCAGGCCAATATCCGTATTATCAATTCGACCGCAAAAAAACTCGGTCTGAGCATGGATAAAGTCGTCGTTACAGTCGACCGTCATGGCAACACCTCGGCCGCCTCGATTCCGCTCGCGCTCGATGAAGCCGTGCGCGACGGGCGCATCCGCCGCGGGCAGCACGTTCTGCTCGAAGGCGTCGGCGGCGGATTTACATGGGGCGCGGTGTTAATCCGGTGGTAAGACAATGAAGCTGGCG
>DASYSI010000197.1:0-7687 GCA_036003485.1 Burkholderiales bacterium
TTTCAACAGCGGCGTCGTGGTCGTCGGCAGCTCGCCCGAGGAGTTGGGAATTTTTTTGAAGTCCTCAGTGGCCAAGTGGGGCAAGGTGATTAAAGATTCCGGCATCCGTGTCAATTAGCCAGCTCGTTTGTATCGGGCGACAGAGAACAGTGTAGGTCTGGTAAGAGCGCACGCGAAGAATACGCGCTACGGAGTTGGGTTTGTCGTGCTGGTATCCGCAGCCGCGTACTTGATCGCAACCGCTTTCAGCGTCTGCACGTTGCCGCCGCCTATCCAATGGTAATCGCCGTAGGGATACGGACCATAGAAGTACGGATACCTGAAAAGCAAGCGGTCGGGATAGAGATAGCGCGAATAAAACGGGTCGCCATACCACGGGTCGTAGACGCGTATCGGCGGCTGATAGACTGAAGTCACTTCCAGCCTGACGACCGCGTCGGCGCCGAGCGCCTGAGCTTTTTTGCGCGCATCCTCAAGTAGCTCCGCTTCGCTGCCGCCGGGCATGCCTTGCGCCTCGATCAGCGCAATCTTGACGTGCGGTCGCGACGGATAATCGAGCAACAAAACGACATTCTGCGTCGGCGCGTATTGGCGAGCCGGGTCGAGCAGTGTGACGTGGGTTGCAACCGATGCACATCCGGCCAGCGCTGCGATCAATAGCGCGGTTGGCAGTGCGGTAAGCAGCTGGCGCATGTCGTTTTGACCGCATCCTGCCGCGTCGTGTTCCGCGGCACTCTATAATAGCGAGACAAAAGAGCGCGTCATAACAACCTAGACCGGACATTGACCCACGGCAATCGATACGACGCCGTAATAATCGGCGGCGGCCATAATGGGCTGGTGTGCGCATGCTATCTCGCCGCGGCGGGCTTGAGCGTGCGTGTGCTCGAGCGGCGCGCGATAGTGGGCGGCGCCGCGGTCACGGAGGAGTTTTTCCCCGGCTTTCGCAACTCGGTCGCGAGCTATACGGTCAGTCTGCTGCATCCAAAAGTCATCGCCGATCTCAAATTGCGCCAACACGGGCTGACGATCATCGAACGCCCGATCGCGAACTTCGTCCCGCTGCCCGGTAGCGGTTATCTCAAGATCGGGCCCACGCTCGCGGCAACACAGCGCGAAGTCGCGAAGTTTTCCAGCCGTGATGCCGCTGCGCTGCCAGCCTATTACGCGATGCTCGAACGCGTTGCCGGCGTTCTGCGTGAACTCTCGCTTCAAACTCCACCCAACATCGGGGGCGGCGCGCGCACCGCGTTCGCTGCGCTAAGCGCCGGCAACCGCCTGCGCCGGCTCGGCATGCCGGCGCGACGCGACGTGCTCGATCTCTTCACCAAAAGCGCGGGCCAGATGCTCGACGCGTGGTTTGAATCCGACCCGCTCAAGGCTGCATTCGGCTTCGATTCCATCGTCGGCAATTTTGCGAGTCCGTATACGCCGGGCTCGGCGTACGTGCTGCTGCACCACGTATTTGGCGAAATCAACGGCAAGCCAGGCGTGTGGGGCCATGCAGTCGGCGGCATGGGCGCGATTACGCAGGCGATGGCGACTGAAGCACGTGCGCGCGGCGTCGAGATTACGACTGGCGCTGAAGTCAGTCGCATCGCGGTTACCGGCGGTACCGCGCAAGCCGCGATACTCATCGATGGTTCGAGGATCGAGGCGCGCTGCGTGGTATCAAACCTGAATCCAAAGCTGCTTTATCTCAAGCTGATTGACGAACGTGATCTCGACTCCGATTTTGTCAATCGCATGCGCAACTATCGATGCGGTTCGGCGACGCTGCGCATGAATGTGGCGCTTGCCGAACTGCCTGATTTCGGAGCGCTCCCCGGAAGCAACGTTCAGCCGCATCATCAGTCCGGAATCATCATGGCGCCGTCGCTCAACTATATGGAACAGGCCTATTTCGATGCGCGCACGCGCGGCTGGTCGCATGCTCCAATAGTGGAAATGCTGATCCCGAGCACGGTCGACGCCACGCTCGCGCCGAGCGGCAAGCACGTCGCGAGTTTGTTCTGTCAGCATTTCAGTCCCGAGCTTCCCGGTGGCGCAAGCTGGGACGATGTCAAGGCGCACGCGGCCGAAGCGGTGATAGATACCGTTAACCAATACGCGCCGAACTTCAAGGCAAGCATACTCGGGCGCATGGTGCTGTCGCCGCTCGATCTCGAGCGCGAATTCGGTCTCACGGGCGGCGATATTTTCCACGGCGCGCTTACGCTCGACCAGCTCTACAGCGCGCGCCCGGTGCTCGGCCACGCTGATTACCGCGGCCCGCTCGCGCGGCTTTATATGTGCGGCTCCGGCACGCACCCGGGGGGCGGCGTAACCGGAATGCCGGGCCACAATGCGGCGCGCGAAATCATCCGCGATTTCAGGCGAGGCAAATGCAGGTGATGCGAACACGTGAGCTCTGGATATTGGCGATTTTGTGCGTGCTGGCCAGCTGCGGCGGCAAAGTGCCGCCGCTGGCCAAGGTCGGCGCCAACGACGTGATCGTTGCGTTTGGCGACAGCCTGACCTATGGCACTGGCGCTGCCGAGCACGAAAGCTATCCGCAGGTGCTCGCGCAGCTGATCGGGCGCAAAGTGGTGAGCGCCGGCGTGCCCGGCGAAATCACCGCGCAGGCCTTGCAGCGCTTGCCCGAGGTGCTCGCTCAGCACAAGCCGAAGCTCGTGGTCGTATGCCTTGGCGGCAACGACATGCTGCGCAAGGTCAGCGAAGCCGAGACGATAGCCAATCTACGCGCGATTGTGCGTCAAGTGAAAGACAGCGGCGCGCATGCGGTGCTGGTCGGCGTGCCGCGGCCGGCACTGCTCACCAGCGCGCCCAAGTTCTACGAAGAAATCGCGCGGGAATTCGGCATCCCGTACGAGGGCGCAGTGGTCACCGCCGTACTTTACAAGCCCGAGTTCAAGTCCGATCCGATTCATCCCAACGCAGCCGGCTATCGCAGGATCGCCGAAGCCGTCGCCGAACTGCTGCGCAAAGCCGGGGCCGTGTAATGGCCGCAATCCAACCGTCGGCCGTGCGGCTGACGTTGTTGATGTGCATTGCCGAATCGCTCAGCATGACCGGTTTCGCGTGTTACACGACACTGCTTCCGACGCTGATGAAAGCCTGGGGGCTTAACAATTCCGAAGCGGGTTTGATCGGCGGCATCTTTTACACGGGCTACATGGTTGCGGTTCCGGTGCTGACGAGTCTTACCGACCGCGTCGATTCGCGCCGTGTCTATCTTTTTTCATGCCTGTTGTCCGTCGCCGGGGCGGCTGGTTTTGCGGCGCTCGCGAGCGGTCTGTGGAGCGCGTCGTTGTTCCAGTTTCTGATCGGTGCGGGACTTGCCGGCACTTACATGCCGGGACTGAAGGCGCTGACCGATCATCTCGAGGGCAGGGCGCAGTCACGTGCGACCGCTTTTTACACCGCAGGATTCGGTCTGGGCTCGAGCGTCTCGATCGTAGTGGCAGGCAAAATCGGCGCGGTATTTGGCTGGCAGTGGGCGTTTGCGTTCGGCGCGGTCGGGCCGGTGCTTGCGGCATTGGTGGTAATGCTTGCAATACCGAAAGGACGCAGTGAGGCCGCGCACGCTATGACGCCCGCGCTGCTCGATTTCCGGCCGGTGCTCAAGAACCGCAGCACCCGTCTCTACGTGCTCGGTTATTCGATTCACAATTACGAATTGTTCGGCCAGCGCTCGTGGATGGTGGCATTTCTCGTATTCTGCGGCAGTGTGCAGGCGGAGGGCGTCGGGCTGCCGCTCGCGGCGGCGACGCTGGCGGCGATGATCAACGTACTGGGACCGGTCATGAGCGTGACCGGCAACGAGCTTGCGCTGCGCTTCGGCAGGGAGCGCACGATATTTCTTTTCATGGGCGCGTCGGGCTTGCTCGCGTGCGCGATTGGGTTCACCGCATCGTGGCCGTGGTTCATCGTATTTGCGCTGATGTGCGTGCACTATGGCTGCATGCTTGGCGATTCCGCCGCACTGACGTCGGGCGTCGTTGCGACGACTCCACCGGCGCAGCGCGGTGCAACCATGGCGGTCTATTCATTTTCCGGATTTACCGCGGCGTTCTTGGCGCCGCTGGTATTCGGCGTGGTGCTCGATCTCGCGGGCGGCAATCAGAGCCGCATGGCGTGGGGGCTCGCCTTCGCGAGTATTGGTATCTTCGGCATGCTCGCGCCGGTGGCGCGATTGATTTATCGGCGCGCAGACAGGAAGGTCTGACGCTGGGGTGCGCGTTCTGCAGCTATGTCGGGTAGAGCGCGGCAGCGGCTATTTTCCGGTATAGAAATTCGGCCAGCGTTCCTTGACTGCCAAACTGTCGTCCTTGTACATATGGCAGGCGTTGATCTGGTACGGTCTTTTCGTCACGGCTTTGCCGGCATTGTGTTTTTCACGCGCGCGGTTGGTGGCCTGGAAGGCGGTCGTGGCGAGCGGGCCGAGCAGTTCGACCAGATGCGTGCAGCCCTTGACGCCCCCCACGCGCTCGAGCATGTTCTTGCGCCACCCCGGACCTATGGCGAGTCCTTGCAAGGCCGTGAAGTTGGGCGTGATGTCCCCGCATGGCGTGTAAGGACCGGCATCGGTGACCGCTTCCGCGGCATGGATTACCAGATCAAGATCGATGGTCAGACGCAGCCACATGTTGTGCACCGCTTCCCCGGGCTGGCGCGCGCGGCCGGTATCGCGCGCGGTCGTGGCGTACGTTTTGGTATCGACCAAATGTCCTTCGATGTCCCACAGACCATCCTCACGCTCATAGCCGCAGCACTCGATGGCGCGGGTGTGCATGAGCTGGCGGGGTGCGGGAGGCGATAACGGCATGGCTTCAACTCCAATCGATGGTTACGCCGGCTAGTTTTCTAACACGGCTGCTGCGGCTTTGCGCTGTGCAGTTTCTTCCAGCAGCGCAAGCTTTTGGATGCGCGTGAATCGCGTCCAATAGGAAATCTCGTGAAGCGTACGATAACAACCGCGGCAAAAACCGCTCGCTGTTTCGACAATGCAGATTCTGTTGCACGGCGAATCGATGTCGTCGGTCACAGTGCAACTCCTGATTTGGCGGCGATCGCGCGTGCCGCGCGCGATGACGTCGGCCGGCCGAGCACGCCGCAGATGAATTCGCCTGCGGCCATCAGTTTGCGCATATCGACGCCGGTCTCTATACCGAGACCGTCAAGCATATACAGCACATCTTCGCTGGCAACGTTGCCGGTCGCGCCTTTCGCATAGGGACAGCCGCCCAGCCCCGCCACGGAGCTGTCGAGCGCGGCGACGCCGCACTCAAGCGCGGCAAGCGCGTTGGCGAGCGCTTGTCCATAGGTATCATGGAAGTGGCCCGCGATTTTTTCGATTGGCACATGTTTCGCGACCTCTTCGATCAGCGCGCGCGTCTCGCCTGCGGTGCCTGCGCCTATCGTATCGGCGATGGTGATCTCGTAGCAGCCCATCGCGTAGAGCTCGCGCGCAACGCGCGTCACCTGTTCGGGCGTGACTTTCCCTTCGTAGGGGCAGCCAAGGCACACCGAAATATCTCCGCGCACTTTGAGTCCCTGTGCAATCGCTTCGGCGCAGACCTCGGAGAAACGCGCGAGGCCTTCGGCGATGGTGCAGTTGGTATTGCGTCGGGAAAAAGCCTCGGTCGCGGCGGCGAACACGACGACCTCGTCGCATCCTGCGGCGATGGCGGCATCGAGCCCTTTGCGATTGGGCACGAGTACCGGGTAGGTCACGCCCGGCTTGCGGCGAAGGCCCGCCATCACTTCAGCGTTGTCGGCCATTTGCGGTACCCACTTGGGTGACACGAACGCGGTCGCCTCAACCACCGGCAGACCGGCATCGGCGAGGCGCTCGATCAATTCGATCTTGACCGCGGCCGGAACGCTCTGCGCCTCGTTCTGCAGTCCGTCACGCGGCCCGACTTCGACCATTTTGACTTTCTTCGGTAGATTCATCTCACACGCAAAAGCTTTTCCGCCAACGATGCGAAGGACGCCAAGGAATTGCAACCGTATTGTCGACGTCCATTTGCGGCTTCACTGCTTCCTCGCTTTGGCGGCGTTGCGGCTGGCGCTTTTGTCTCTTTTAGCTGCGCGTCGCGGCGCCGGTTCGATCCACGTCGCCTTGCGTTTTTCGAGGAACGCGCCCAGGCCTTCTTTCGCCTCGGCAGTCGCTCGGATCTCGGCGATCGTGCACGCGGTGTCCTCGACGACGGCAGGCGTGACGCCGGCGTGCGCGACTTTGCCGATTTGCCGTTTAGCGGCGACGATCGCATTCGGTCCGCCGCAATACAGTTGTGACAGCATGTGGCCGACAGCGGCATTGAGTACATCGAGCTCGACCAGATCGTGCAGCAGTCCGATGCGAAAGGCCTCGGCCGAGTCGAATTCTTCGCCACTCAAAAAATAGCGCCGCGATTGACGCTCCCCGATCGCCGCGACCACGTACGGGCTGATCATCGCCGGCACGATGCCCAGCCGCACTTCCGAGAGCCTGAACGTTGTGTCGCGCGAACCAATCGCGATGTCGCACGCTGCGACCAGCCCGACACCGCCGCCGCGCACCGCGCCATGCACGCGCGCGATCGTCGGTTTGTTGAGCGTGTAGAGCGTGTGATAAACCTGCGCCTGTGCGGCGGCAGCCTTGCGGTTCTGCTCTTTAGAGAAATCAGCGGTCTTGCGCATATAGGCGATATCGGCGCCCGCGCAGAAGCTCGTGCCCTGACCCATCAACACCACCGCGCGTACTTTCGGATCCGCTTCGAGCTTCTTCAGCGCGGTGATCAGCTGCGTTCCCATTTCGGGATCGAGCGCATTGTGCACCTCGGCGCGGTTCAGCGCGACCGTTGCGTTGCCATCGTGGTCGACCTGCGTCAGCACTTTTTGCGTCATTTCGATTCCAGTTCTTGCTTGGATGGGTCGATTCTCAACCGCTGCTTTAGGTCCAGCGACTGTCGGGCTGTCCTGCAATCCCGCGGCAGGTCAAGGCTGACATTATAGCCGCGCCGATGTCTTGGTTCACCGATTCCTAGCCAGTCCCGGCTCATCACATTCTAAAAATCCCGAATGTGGTTTTCTCGATCGGCGCGTTGAGACTCGCGGATAATCCGAGCGCGAGCATGCTGCGCGTTTCGAGCGGGTCGATCACGCCGTCGTCCCATAGTCGCGCACTCGAGTAAAACGCGCTGCTCTGCCGGTTATACTGCTCAAGTATCGACGTTTTGAACGCGCGTTCTTCGTCTTCGCTTCGCGCCCTGGCGTTTTTGTCGGGCGATTCACGCGTGATCTGAGACAGCACCTCGGCGGCCTGTTCGCCTCCCATCACCGAGATGCGCGCATTCGGCCACATCCACAGGAAGCGTGGATCGAACGCGCGTCCGCACATGCCGTAGTTGCCGGCGCCGAAACTTCCGCCAATGATGACAGTGAATTTCGGGACGCGCGCGCATGCGACCGCGGTCACCATTTTGGCTCCGTCTTTGGCGATGCCGCCGGCTTCGTACTTCCGGCCGACCATGAAGCCCGTGATATTCTGCAGAAACACCAGCGGAATTCCGCGCTGGCTGCAGAGCTGGATGAAATGCGTGCCTTTGAGCGCCGCTTCCGAGAACAGCACGCCGTTGTTGGCGACGATGCCGACCGGGTAGCCCGCGATATGCGCGTAGCCGCAGGCGAGCGTGGTGCC
>DASYSI010000198.1:0-5185 GCA_036003485.1 Burkholderiales bacterium
AAATCGGCAGCCATTCGTAAGCAATTATCACGAATATGTAGAGGCGGGCGGGCTCATGAGTTACGGGCCGAGCCTCGCCGATAATTACCGGCGCGCCGCAACTTATGTCGACAAAATCTTCAAGGGCGCAAACCCCGGCGATCTGCCGGTGGAGCAACCCGCGAAATTCGAATTGTTCATCAACCGCAAGACCGCGAATGCGTTGGGCCTCACCATCCCGCGGTCGCTCCTGGCAAGCGCTGACAAAGTGCTTGGATAAGGCTCTGTTTGCCTCGTGAGAATGTAAATCGCTCAATCGGCTTTGATGCCCGCGCTGCGCGCGACCCTGCTCCATTTTTTGATTTCGGCCGCGAGATAAGCAGAGAACTTCTCGGGTGTTCCTCCGCCCGGTTCGATGCCGACTTCCGCAAAGCGTTCGCGCAGAGACGGCAATGCCAGCGCGCGATTCATTTCGTCATTCACTTTTCTTACGACCGCGCCTGGCGTGCCGGCGGGCGCCCATAGTCCATACCAGGCATCGTATTCGTAGCCGGGCAAGCCGGATTCGGCAACGGTCGGCAGTTCCGGGACGATTCCCGCGCGGTGAGCGCCGGTTACCGCGAGTGCCCGCAATCTCCCCGCTTTGACGTGAGGCAGCAGCGATGCGACGTTTGCAATCATCATGTGTACTTCGCCGGAGATCGCGGCGGTCGTTACAGGTCCCGTGCCTTTGTACGGAACATGCGTCAGTTTGATGTTGGCCATCGACCGGAACAACTCCGCGGCGAGGTGGCTAGCCGTACCGCTGCCGCCGGAACCGTAACGGATCTCCTCGGGTTTTGACTTCGCCAGCGCGACAAGCTCCGCGACCGAACGCGCGGGCACGCCCGGATGCACCGCGAGGCAATCGGTTTGCGTGGCGGTCATTATGACGGGAATAAAATCCTTCTCAGGATCGTACGCGAGCTTGGAATGGATAGCGGGAACGAAAGCAAAATTCGCACTCGTCATCAACAGCGTGTAACCATCGGGCGCCGCCTTGGCCACGAGATTCGTGCCGATGGTCGTGGCGCCGCCGCCGATATTGTCGACAACGATCGGTTGACCCCACGCTTCGCTGACTCTCTGTGCAACCATGCGTGCGATCAGGTCGGTACCGCCGCCCGGAGCCGACGGCACAATCAACCGTATCGGCTTCGAAGGATAATTCTGGGCAACAGCCGGCATCACCCAAAGCGATGCCAACAGCAGCATCGCGCCTGCTACCCATCGTTGTGCCCAGTGCCATAACCCAGGCGTCACTGTCCCGTCTCCGCCCCAACACCAACCCCTTCGCCGAGAGCCGAGACATCCACCCGGCGCACTCGGCACCACGAGGCGAATGGATTTTCGCGGATAGTCCGACAGCGCCTCAGCTCGCGGCGTTTGCGCCGATTGTGCGAAGACCACGGCAGGCCACGCCGCAAGACACACGAATGAGACACCACGACTAATCCATCTTAGCAGCGCATCGATCACGTATCGCTCTCGAAGATCTTCTGGAGAATTGACGGCTATTGAGTCACACGCAGTACAACTTGCGCAGCGCACGCACGTCTGCAACTTTCTCGATGCTCCACACCGTGTCGATCAGCAACTGTCCCCGCCGCCTGCCCAGCACTGGAGCGAGCAAATCGAGCGCCTTGGTGTTTTCCTCTGTGCGAATCATGGGGTTGTAGCTGCTCCCGCGCGCGGCGTACGTATAGTGCTTGAGCGTCCGGCCGTCGCGAAGTTTGATTTCCGCCTCGGCGTGCCAGCGGCGCAGCGGATCTGTCATTTTCGCGCTGCCGACGAGCTCGATGCACGATTTGAGCCTCGTGACGCGCGGGTCGCGCATGCGCTTGAAGTCGTGCGCTGATTTGAAGTTTACAGTGCCATCGACCATCATCAACGCGACCAGATGCTGCAGGCTGATGTCCGGCGCCGCCCGATTGTTGACGATGGCCGCCTCCTTTTCCGCAATCGTGATCACTACCTTTTCCACGTCACTGGCCTTGAACGAATGGGCCTCCCGCAGCGTCTCCAGCGCGTCGAGAGGAGCGAGTATCGGCGCACCGACCGGCCACTTCTTGATCGATGAGTTCATGATCTCATACGTCTTGCCAAGCGCGCGCGTAAGCCGCGTCGGATCGCCATCGGGCGCAAATGCCGCGAAGAAATTCCGGTCGCCGGAAAATACGTCCGCCACCCCGGTGAAGCCGTGAGCAGCGAACAGCGCTGCCTGCACGCCATTGTGCGCGGGCATGCCGGCCATATCGAAAGCTTTTTCGACATGCTCCGGATCCCGCAGCAGGCATGCGAGCCCCGCGGCTTGTTGCGCGGTGTAGGAGAGGAGGTAGCGCGTGCGCTCCGGGTTAAGCCGCATCATCGCGCCCGCGGCGGCGGCGGCCCCGAACAAACCGCCGAAACTGGGCGTATGGTGGCCGCGCAGAAAAAACTGCAGTGGATTTACCGCGAGCGCCAGCCGCGCGCCTACGTCGTAGCCGAGCACCATCGCACGCAGCAGCGCAGTGCCGCCGCAGCGATTCCGTTCAGCCAGTGCGAGCGCGGCGGGAACTATGCAGGTGCCGGGATGAAACAGCCCGGCCGCATGCGAGTCATCGGTCTCGTCGGCGTGTCCGAACATGCCGTTGGCGAGCGCAGCATTGACTGCCGTCGTGACGATCCGCGTACCGATCACGCACGCTTCCCTCGTTCCGCCGAGGGTCTTGATATAGCCAATGGCCCGCTTGCCCGGTATCAGACGCGAACCCGAGACGATCGCGGCGAGCGTGTCGAGCAGATGCAGCTTGGCGCATTCCATGACGTCCTTGGGCAGCGGCTTGCCGGGCGCGCCCGCGATGTATACGCTCAGCGTTTTCATCGTTGTCGAAACTTCCGTCGTTTTTGTCACCATGGCCGCCTTTAGAACAAATTAACAATCTCGCGTAGTCTTCGACAGGTCGGGACCACCGCGCCGCCGCATTGAACAATGTTCATACCGATGCGATGATACGACATCCAGTCGTCGCGCTGATTTTGTGACGCGACAATGTCCGGGAAATGAATATGAGAAATGCATCGCGGCGGAACTTTGCGCTACTGATCGGTGCGCTTTCGAGTATCGCCGCGCCGACTGCGTGGCCGCAATCCGCCACTGCGGGCGCGGCCGCGCGTTATCCGAGCAAGCCGATCCGCATGGTCGTACCGTTCGCAGAGGCGGGCGCGTCCGGACTCGTTAGCCGCAGGCCCGTTCGCGGGGAGGGCGCGCGGGCCGCCGGGTTTAATGCAATAGCGTTTAACACTCCGCAAGCCTTTCCGAGCAAGCCGATCCGCATGGTCGTTCCCTTCGCGGCCGGCGGCGGCGCGGATATCGTTGCGCGCGCACTGGGGCAAAAGCTGAACGAAGCGTACCGGCAGCCGGTGGTCGTCGACAATCGGGCAGGCGGCACCACCATAGCCGGAACCGACATGGTCGCGAAAGCAGCGCCAGATGGCTATACGCTGTTGATGGCCACGAGCGGCCACGTGATCAATCCGAGTTTCTTCGCCAAGCTGCCGTTTGACGCGATTAAAGATTTTGCACCGGTGACACAGGTCACCTCGCAGGCTTATATATTCGGCGTCTACCCCGGAGTGCCGGCAAAGTCCGTCAGCGAGTTCGTCGCGCTGGCGAAATCGAAGCCCGGCCAGTTGAACTACGCGTCGGGGGGCAATGGCAACGCGACACACCTCGGCGCCGAATTACTCAAGGATCTGGCAGGTATTGACCTCGTGCACGTGCCGTACAAAGGCGGAGGCCCTGCTCTCATTGCATTGATATCGGGCGAGGCCGCGATGCTGTTCAGCAACATTTCCTTTACGCTGCCCCAGATCAAAGCCGGAAAAGTCAGGGCTCTCGCAGTCACCAGCGCCAAGCGCTCGCTCGTAGCGCCGGAACTGCCGACGGTGGCCGAAGCCGGAGTGCCCGGCTTTGAGCTGACGAGCTGGTACGGAGTCCTCGCGCCCGCGAAAACGCCCAAGGTAATTATTGCGAGCCTCCACGATGAGATCGTCAAAGGCCTGAACGCCCCTGACCTCAAGGCGCGGCTCGCCAACGATGGCAACGAAGCTGTCGGCAGCACGCCGGAGGCGTTCGCCGCCTACATCGCAGCCGAAATTCCGAAATGGGCAAGGGTCATCAATAAATCAGGCGCGCGCATGGAATGACGCGGCGCGTCGAGCGAGTCCGGATGTGTCATCCAGACTCGTAATAATCACTAGGAGGTAGACATGAAGGCCCGTGAACGTTTTCGGCAAATTCTTGCACGCTCTGAGTGCACGCTCGCAGCGCCCATCTTCGATCCGCTTTCGGCACGCATCGCGGACATGCTCGGATGGGAAGTGTGCAAGCTGTCCGGTTCGGTCGGTAAATTCGCGAACCTGGCCGTGCCCGACGGCGTGCCTCTGTCCAATATGTCCGATCTGGTGGACCTGTGCTGGCGCATCAACCGCGTGACTGACAATTGTCTCATCGTGGATGCCGACGAAGGCGGCGGTAATGCGCTCAACGTTTTTCGTACCGTCAGGGAGCTCGAGGCGGTCGGCGCAGTGGCGATCGAACTCGAGGACAACCGGGTGCCGAGCCGCTTCGGCGAAGCGGAATCCCGCCACTCGTTGTTAATTCCCCTGGAGGAGCAGGTCGACAAGCTGAAGGCCGCCGTAGCCGCGCGCAGAGATCCTTCGACCGTTATCGTCGCGCGCACGCTTGCTCTGGCACAGTTGCCGATGAATGAAGCGCTCGACCGTATCAAAGCTTATTCGCAAACCGGAGCAGAGGCGATCATGCTGCCCAGAGTGCCGCGAGGTCACGCCGATATCGAAGCGCTCCATCGGATCACCTCGCTGCCGCTCTTCGTGCTCGGCGTGCCACCGGACGATGCGAGGGCGCCAGGATTTCTGGCGGCTCATGGCGTGCGCATCCGCTATCTCGGACTCGCGCTATACGGCATGGCGGTGAAAGCGCTCCACGATGGGCTCACGCACCTCAAGAACGGCGGATCGCCTGCGGACCTGAAGGATCGTTCGGCGCCACCGGAATTGATCGATGCCGTGAACCGGAACGACGAATTCATGCAGTGGCAGAAGAAGTTCATGAAGTGAAGCGCGTATAGGTATACGATGGGTCGAACTGAACTCATTCCCGGTT
>DASYSI010000199.1:0-2857 GCA_036003485.1 Burkholderiales bacterium
CCTGATTATCGCCACCACGGGCGCGATCAGTAACCACATCATGGGATTGATCCCGTATAACCATAATGACTTCACGGCGCTCGCGATGCTGTTCGACGAATACCTCGGCGTCACCGTCAAGATGGATTCGCCGCTCAGGAGCGGACGCGAGCTGGCCGAGCGCCTGCGCAAAGATCCCGAGGCGTTGAGCATCGGCATTTCCACGAGTGTCGGCGGCGCCAACCATACCGCGCTGATGGTTTGCCTGCGCGCCGCCGGCATCAACATCAGGCGGCTCAAAACCGTGGTTTTCCCGGGCGGCGCCGCCTCGACCACCGCGCTGCTGGGCGGGCACGTCGATGCGATCAACACCGCTCCCGGCAACATCGTCGAGCATATCAAAGCGGGCAAGCTGCGCGTGCTTGCGCTTTCATCGCCGCAACGCTTGGGCGGCTTGTTTGCCACCGTGCCGACCTGGCGCGAGCAGGGCGTCAATGCGGATTCGGGGAGCTGGCGCGGCATGATGGGACCCAAGGGCATGACGCCGCAACAAATTGCATACTGGGACCGGGTGTTCGCGGCGTTGGTACGCACCGACGAGTGGAAAAAAGATCTCGAGGAAAACTACTGGGAAAACAGTTACGCCGATAGCAAGGGCGCGAAAAAACGTCTTGACGAGGAATACGCCGAGTTCAAGGCGGTGCTGGGAGAGCTCGGTTACGCGAAGTAAGCGCGGGTCGCACCTGCGCGGGGACGGCCGGAACGAAATGACATTCGGCGCCGCGCGGGCCGGCGCCCGCAGTTTTACACGGGAGTCAGCAACTCGCGCGGATCGGTGATGCAGCCGCGGATGGCAGAAGCGGCGACGCTCGCCGGACTGCCGAGATAAAGCTGCGCTTCGCTGGAGCCGAAGCGGCCCGGATTGTTATTGGCCGCGGTTGAAATCGAGACTTCGCCCGCATGAAGCGGTCCGACTACCGCATCATTGCACGGGCCGCATCCGGCGGGCAGCAGGATTACGCCCGCCTCGATGAACACTTGCAGCAATCCTTCTCTCATCAGTCGCTGGGTCGACTGCTCCGAGCCGGGAGCGATGAACATACGCACGCCCGGTGCGATGTGCCTGTCTTTGAGCATCGCCGCTGCGGTCGCAAAATCCTCAAACATGCCAGATCCGCACGAACCGATGAACGCGTGGTTTATCGGCTGCCCCGCGACCGTGGAAATATCCACCGCGCGATGCACGCCGCCAGGCAGCGCAACCTGCGGCTCGAGACTGCCGATGTCGATGCTCGCGTGATTCTCGTAGACGGCATCAGCGTCTGAGTAAACCGGTGTGAATGGACGCTGCGCGCGTTCGTTCGCAAATGCAATGATGGGTTCGGACGGCGGGAAGAACACGCCGTAGGCGCGCATCTCGGTCGGCGAGTTGCACAACGCAGTGCGCGTCGCAAGGTCGAATTGATCGAGATCGCCTGCGAATTCGAGTACGCGGTAATCGAGGTCGAAAGCGATCTCTCCCTGTTTCAGCAGGCGCGCAATATAAAAGCCCAGGTCGCGCCCGTACACGCCGGACCGCAGACGGCCTTTGAGCGTTAGGCGCACGGTGTGGGGGACTGTGACCCAGTTGGTCCCGGTTGCGAGTACGCGGCTGATTTCAGTGCCGACGCGGAAGCCGAATGCGCCGATCGCACCGGCATTGGTCGAATGGCGGTCGTTGTCGAAATAAAACATTCCGGGCAGCAGCATGCCGGATTCCATCGGGAAGATGTGCCCGTGACCGCCGCGGCCTACGTCAAAGAATTGCCTGACGCCCCATGCTTTGGCGGCTGCGCGGTTGATCACGCCGAATTCGGCCGCGCGTGCGCTGCCGTAAATCACCTCGTGATCGGTAACCATGACAACTTTGTCGGGCGCCGCGAGGCGATCGATGCCGAGCGCGTCGAGCTCGCGCCGCGCGCCGCGCACCACGCCATCGTGAATCATGATGAAATCGGGGTCCGGATAGACGATGTCGCCCGGCTTTAACGTGGCGCGCCCGCTTGCGCGCGCAAGAACTTTCTCTACGGCGGTTGAGCCCATATAACTGTCTGAATCTAAAGGTCGAGAGTAACCAGCGTCGATGTGAGTGTCAACCTGATAGACAGTACCGGACGAAACGGGCACACTCGATTCAGCGTCGCTGACGGATGGTGCCGACTGGAATATTGTGTTGTGATTTCGCCGCGTCTATTGCACGTTGTCTTCATCGCAGCCGCCATCGGCGCGGTCTGCACCGCAGTTGCGGCGGACCGGTCCGAATTTGCGACCCTCGCTGCATCGCGCTACGTCCACTGCGCTTTCTATAAAGCCTACGATACCGATCCCGCGACCGGCGATCCGATCATGGTCGAAGGCAGGGCCGATGCGCTGATGCATTTTCAAGGCATCGACGTCAAAAATGCGAAAGCGCAAGCTATCTACACTCGCATGTCGGGACAGCGCGAGGTAACGGTCATACAAACCGACAAAGCCCTGCATTTCATCGACAACGTCGCCGGCATGTACGTGATGACGAGCGTGCACTCGTGTCTTGATTTTGACGAGAAGCGGGGGATCTGCATCACTTACGGTGCGGTCAATTCGCGCCTGTTCGATTCCTCGGTGCTCAACGATCCGGACAAAGTCTACGAAAGAATCAAGGACGAGGCCGAACCGGGTTTCTGCGATCACAGTTTCATCGGCGTGCAGGAAGCCTCTCACTCGCGTTGACCGCCGCTGAACGGCGGCATGTTTGCGGCGCGGGAAATCGACCGCCGTGCCAGGCACAAGCTCCCAGCAGGCGTGGTTCAGGCCGTGGCCCGGTTCGCGCGCGACGGCGCGTCGCGGCATGCCTCGA
>DASYSI010000200.1:0-4003 GCA_036003485.1 Burkholderiales bacterium
GAAGCTGAGAAAGCGGCGCTCTATCACGACACCGCGGCACGCGTCTATCGGCTCGCGGGCTGAGAGAAGGCGTCGCTTGTCAGCTTATCGCTGACAGATTATTCGGCTGAACTGCCGTACAGTCTCACCGCGTCATTCCAATCACTTCATCCCGTAAGATTGCTTAATCTCAGGGAGGCACAGTGGACCCGATTCCCGATTTGACGACGGCGATGCAGCGCACCGATCCGAGCGAGGTGCGGAGCGAAAAGTATTGTTCGATTCGCGAGGTCACGTGCGCGCTTGCAGCGCCGCTCTCGGCGGAAGACTGCGCGATTCAATCGATGCCCGACGCGAGCCCGGCGAAATGGCATCTGGCGCACACAACGTGGTTCTTCGAAACTTTCGTGCTTGCGCCGCATCGTGCCGGCTATCGATCTTTCGGGCCCGCCTATCGCGTTCTCTTCAACTCGTATTACAACAGCGTCGGCGATAAGCATCCGCGGCCGGAGCGGGGCATGTTGTCACGGCCGGGACTGGACGAAGTGCTGGCGTATCGTCATCATGTCGACCAAGCGATGTTCGCTCTGCTTGCCGAGGGGCGATTGTCCACTGAAGTCACCGCGCTGATCGAGCTCGGATTGCATCACGAGCAGCAGCATCAGGAGCTGATTCTCACGGATGTGAAGCATCTGCTTTCGCGCAACCCGATGAAGCCCGCTTACCAGAAGCAATGGCCTCTCACTCCAGTGCGCGCTCGCGCGCCGAGATGGATCGGATTCGAAGGAGGTCTGTGTGAAATCGGGCACTCCGGCACCGACTTCTGTTTCGATAACGAGACGCCGCGCCACCGCGTGTGGTTAGATGCCTTCGAGATCGCTTCGCATCCGGTGACGCACGGTGATTTGATCGACTTCACCGACGATGGCGGCTATCGGCGGCCGGAACTGTGGCTCTCGGCTGGATGGGATGCTTTGACTGCACGCGGATGGAGTACACCGCAATACTGGGAGCGCCGCGACGGGCAATGGCACGCTTTCACGCTTCACGGCGAGGTTCCCGTCGACTCCAACGCGCCGATCTGTCACCTGAGCTTTTTCGAGGCCGACGCGTATGCGCGCTGGGCGCATGCGCGGCTGCCGACGGAAGCCGAGTGGGAGGTTGCCGCGCGCGAGGCCCCGCGCGCCGGAAATTTCCTCGAAAGCGGCGCACTGCACCCGCTTGCACTGCGCGAGGATCCGGTAGAAGGAATGCTCGCGCAGGCTTTCGGTGACGTGTGGGAGTGGACGCGCAGCGACTATGGTCCGTATCCGGGTTTTCGCGCTGCCGACGGCGCGATCGGCGAGTACAACGGAAAATTCATGTGCGGCCAATACGTACTGCGCGGTGGTTCGTGCGCGACGCCGTCAACGCACATACGCGCGACTTACCGCAATTTCTTCCCGCCCGACGCGCGCTGGCAGTTTTCGGGACTGCGCCTTGCGCGCGATGCGTGACTGCTAATTAATTCCAGTTCGCACGCGCGCGCAGGGCCGCAACGGATTCAGCGGCTTCCTTCAGGACTTCCGCGTGGTCGAGCGCAGTAAACCGGCCCGCGCGCAGCAGGATGCGTCCATCGGCGATCACCGTGTCGACGTTGCGCGGCTGCGCGAATGAGACGAGTGCCTCGTACGGGTTAGCCGCGGGGGCGATGTTGATGTCGCCCGTGCGCACCAGGATAATATCGGCGCGCTTGCCGGGCTTGAGCGAACCCGTCCGATCGGCGATTCCAAGATCGACCGCGCCGTCGAGTGTGGCGAGCTGAACGAGGCGCTGTGCCGTCAGAGGTACGCGCTGGCCGACGCGATGCTGATGCAGCGCGTAGAGCATGCGCATGCTCGCGAAATAGTCGAAACTGTAGCTGCTGGCATTGTCGGTCGAGAGGCTGACCTTGACGCCGGCTTCGAGAAGTTCCGCCAGCTGGATGACGCCGGCGCTCGCCGGACGCCGCGCCTCGCCGACGGGCGAAGTGCTGTAACTCACGCCGCGCTCCTTCAGGATCTGGCGCTCCTCGGCCGTAGTCAGCAGCGGATGGACGAGCTGTACGTCTGGCCCCAGCAGACCCGCATCGTCCAGGTACTTGACGGGGCTCGGACCCGATGTGTGCAGCGTAATCGGCAAACCGAGCGCGCGTGCACCGCTCCATTCCTGCTTGACGATGTCGAGCGGTACGTTGCCGCGCAGTGGATTGGGGTCGCTGCCGACGTTGCGCGAGTTGATTCCCAGCGTGAGCATGCCGTCGTTGGGCATCCACTCGCGCTTGATTTTGGCAAGACCGTCGAGATCCATCGGTTTGTCGTTGGGCATGCCCTGCGCCGGGCCATACGAGAAGCGGCCGCGCAGCCCCATGTCGCGCATGCCACGCAGCTCGGCGTCCGCGTGCTCGGGCGAGCGCACGTTATGCGCCCAGTTGTGAACCGTGGTGGCGCCGGCGCTCAACGCTTCCGCGAGTCCGAGGCGGACACTGCGATAACTATCTTCGGGCGCGTAATGAGGACCGAGGCGGTTGGTGACGGGAAAGTAGCCGAACTTGGGATCGTCCATACGGATGACAGCCCGGCATACGCTCGTCCACAAGTGCACGTGCGTGTCGATAAAGCCGGGCATGCAGATCACGCCGCGAGCATCGATCGAAGTTGCCGCCGGCAGGCTGATCTCCTTCGCCACCGCAACGATTGCGCCGTCGCGCACATGCACGTCGCCGCGCGCGAAATCGCCGATCGCTGCATCCATCGACAGAATAGTCGCGCCGCGAATGACGAACTCGTCGCGGCTTGGCAACGCTTTTACAGAACGGGCGCCCGAACCCGATTGCGCGAACAACAGGCCGGGCGCGAGACCCGCCGCTGCGAGTGCCGTTGCCGCTTTGAGAACCGTGCGCCGATCGAATTTAGGTTCGCTCATGTTTCCCGCACTCACGGTGCTGCGCCGCTAATCCCACGACCAGTCGATTTTCTTGGTCACCATCTCGCCATGCATCGAGGTGATGTAACAGCACTGGCTTACCGGGGGGCGCCCAGCCGCCCGACACCATCACTTGCAAGTGATGTGCGTCTATCATGCTGGGAACCATCGCGTCGTCGTCGTTTACATCCACGAGCTTCATCCAATGCCACGTCGCGGTGACGGACATCCCGCCCGTGCGCTTCAAGTCGCGCACCGGCCGCACGCATTGCTTGAGCAGCGTGTCGCGAAATTTCGCCTTGTCCCATCCCGCGCTATGAAAGACATGCGCCGCCTGCGGATTGACGACCACGAGCCTTTGTATTGCACCATATTGACCGTGTCACGCACGGTTGCTGAAGTGCACGACCCTCAGGCGCCGACGCCGATGAAGGCGTAATCGATCCTGCTCGCGAGGTTCTCCAGCTCAGGCATGGGGGCCGGGTTCCAGCTGCTGCTCTTGTACAGCCGCACCGGCTCCGCCGCGAATCTTTTGAGCGCCACCTCTTCGAACACCGGCCAGAATTTTACCGACGCCGCGTGTCTGCCCCACAGCAAGCCGATACGTTTTCCGTGCAACGATTTAACGCTGCGCACCGGCTTGCGCTCGGCCGGCTTATTGATCTCCGCTAATGGATCGAGCACTCTAAGCACCATTGATAACCTCCCTTGGTTTTGCGCGCTGGAGACAAATAATCGAATCTGAGCTGCGGATTTACCGTTCCATCGTTCGGCACGCTATCCCTGCTGCGACAAATCACTGCTGCTTCAGCAAACCGAGTTGCTTCAGCAACGATCCATAAGTCTGGTTATCCCTGTCGAGCGAGGCGCGAAAGCTGTCTGTCTCGAAGGTGTTCACCCATTGATTCTTCTCAAGCTCGGCTTTCCAGGCGGCGCTTTGCACCATCTGCGTCAGCGCGTTTTTCCAGTATTGCACGACCCCAGCGGGCATTTCGGGCGGCCCGAAAATCCCGCGCCAGTTCTCATTGACCACGTTATACCCCTGCTCGGTAAACGTCGGCAGATTCTTGAAACGGCCGCC
>DASYSI010000201.1:0-1951 GCA_036003485.1 Burkholderiales bacterium
ACACAAGGAAGACTTCGGTCAGACGCTGGGGCGCTGGGGTATCCCTGACGGACCGTATCTGCAGTTACCTTTCTTCGGGCCCAGCTCTTTTCGCGACGGCGTCGGGCTGTTCGTCGACGTCAAGCTCGACCCGATCCGCTGGATCTGGCGCGACCATATCGCGACGCGCAATTCGGTATGGGCTCTTTACATCATCAATCTGCGCGCGAACTTGCTCGACTCAACCAAGATACTCGACGAAGCGGCGCTCGACCCTTATGAGTTCCAGCGCGATGCGTATCTGCAGCGGCGCCGCAGTCTTGTCTATGACGGTAACCCGCCGCCGCAAAAAGATGACGACATTCCGGAATTGAAAACCAAGCCGCGCACCGAAATCGATGAGCCGGCGAGGCCGCCGGGTGGCGCTGCACTCGATTCGCCGCAAGGCACGATGCTTGAGCCGCGGCCCCAACCGCGGATAGAAGCTCCGCTGCCAAGCACAAGCGTCGAGCCGCCCTTCCCAGCAATTTAATTCAAGGTTTCGCAGCGCGCGCCGCTCGGTTCATCCGACGCAGGATGGATTGAGCGCAGCGATACCCATCGCTCCCATCGCTCAATCAATTCAACCGCGACGCAACCGCCTGCAGCTCGATCACTTTTTCGCGCACGACATCGGCGTCCTGCGCAACCGGCAGCATCTTGAGATAAGCCTGCAGATCAAATAACGCGGCGCGAAAGCACTCGAGGTTCGCGTAGAACATGCCGCGGTCGCGGTACTCCTCGGCCGAATTCGGCATCGCAATGATAATACGGTCGACCGCCGCAAGCGCCTTGAGCCACTCTTTGTGGTGAGAATAAATACCTTTCAGGTTACGCAACATGCGCACCAGAATGTCTTTGTTGCTGGCAGTGGCGAGCGCGCCTGCCACTACCGACCGTGACGGCTCTACGCCTTTGCGCAAGTTTTTGATGCGCTGTTTCAGATCATCGAAACTGAGCGAGATGCCTTTGGCATATGGGTCGAGCACAACTGTGCCTTCACGCAACGGGCATTTGACCAGGAAATGCGCCGGGAACGATATGCCCTGAACGGGTAATCCGATGCGGCGGCCGATTTCGATATAAACCACTGCCAGCGTAATCGGAATCCCGCGCTTGCGATCGAGCACTTCGTTGAGAAAGCTGTTGCGCGGATCGTAGTAGTCCGCCGCGTCGCCGGAGAAGCCATGCTCTTCGAACAGGAAACGGTTGAGGGCAACAATCGTGTCGGCAGAACCGATGTCGGGACGCAGCCGCCGCTTGAGTGTCGCCGCCAGTTGATCGAGCCGTGCCAGATAGGAAGCAATATCGAGATCGCGATATTCCTCGGCTGCAATCAGTAACGCCGCTTCGCCAAGGTTGATCGCCTCGTCCGGTCCGCACACAACCTGCCTGAAACGCTCAGCGTGCGACATCATGCCGGCCTCGACAACGGCAGGTTCGTCAACAGATTCTGCGGTTTCATGCGCAGCCGGTAATCGGCTGTGGCCGCCAGTCCGAGATAAACCGGCTTGCCGGCGATCTCGGCACGCATCGCGGCCGGTTGCGCAAAATCCACGCGAAATAGCCCAATAATGCTATGCATGCGTTCGGGTTCCACTTCGCCGCCATTATAAATTTCATTCAGCATCGCAGTCGCTTCGGCGTCGAGCCCGACGTGCCAGACCCAGTCCGGGTCGGGAATTTCGCGTACCGGGCTTACTGTCACCGGCGTGCGATGAAAATGTGCAATCCAGGCTTCGATAACGCGGCATAACGCGGCGCATCCGGGGTGCGAGCTGTTCAACTGAAGCACGGTATCGAAGCGTTCGTCGCGCCGCCAGTATTCGGCCTCTGTTGCAGCATTGAGCACGTCGAGCTCGATTGCGCGCGGCGGCGCGTCCGGGGCGCGCCTGCCTAAACTGATGAGGCCGGCGCTCGCAGCGTGCGTTTC
>DASYSI010000202.1:0-4891 GCA_036003485.1 Burkholderiales bacterium
TGAAATTCGGTATCAGGGTAAGGCCTTTGACCCGCTTGGCTGGATTAATTTGAAATGAGTCTGAAATGAGTTTTAAATGGGTGTTAATTAAGTCATAAGTCCGAAATACGCTTTTGTGCGTAAATATAGATAGCAGCATGCAGGGAAATCTGGGAGCGTCGGAAGAATCCCAGGCGCAGCGTAGTCAACGCGAGCGCGATGTTCCGGTAAATCAGGAGTCAGCAATGCGTAGCAAACTGCAGCAACTAAGCTTGATCGCGCTCGGCATATGCGTGGGCGTGATGATTTCGCTCAATTTCTCCGCGGTCGCGCAACGCGATGTCTTGAGACCGCTGCCGGTCGAGGAATTGCGGGCGTTCACCGAAGTGTTCGGTCGCATCAAAGCCGACTATGTCGAGCCGGTCGAAGACAAAAAGCTCATCACCGAGGCGATTACCGGCATGCTCGCGGGACTCGACCCGCACTCGGCTTATCTCGACCAGGATGCATTCCGCGAACTGCAAGTTGGCACGCAGGGCGAATTCGGCGGCCTAGGCATCGAAGTCGGCATGGAAGACGGCTTCGTCAAAGTCGTTTCTCCGATCGACGACTCGCCCGCGTCGCGCGCGGGCATCAAGTCCGGCGATCTGATCGTCAAGCTCGACGAGACTTCGGTCAAAGGCATGACGCTCAACGACGCGGTGAAGCGCATGCGCGGCAAGCCCAACACTCAGATCACGCTGACCATCGTGCGCAAAGGCGAACCTAAGCCTATCCTTGCGACGCTGACACGCGCAGTGATCAAAATCCAGAGCGTGAAATCGAAGCTGCTTGAGCCGGGATACGCTTATTTCCGGGTCACGCAATTTCAGGAGCACACCGGCGAAACGCTGGCGAATGCAATACAGACCATTTTTAAGCAGAACCAGGGATCGATGAAAGGCATCGTGCTCGACTTGCGCAACGATCCGGGTGGGCTGCTCAACGGCGCGGTTGCGGTGTCGGCTGCATTTTTGCCGCAGAATGCGCTCGTGGTTTATACCGATGGCCGCACCGAGGACGCGAAAATGCGCCTCACCGCGAGCCCCGAGAACTACGTGCGCGGCAGGATCAGGGACGATTATCTGTCCAAACTGCCCGCCGAAATCAAGAGTGTTCCGATGGTGGTGCTCGTCAATAGCGGTTCGGCATCGGCGTCGGAAATTGTTGCGGGCGCCCTGCAGGACCACAAGCGCGCTGTGATTATGGGCACACAAACGTTCGGCAAAGGCTCGGTGCAGACCATACTGCCGCTCGGCAACAATACTGCGATCAAGCTTACGACTGCGCGTTATTACACGCCCAATGGCCGCTCGATCCAGGCCAAGGGCATTGTTCCGGATATCACCCTTGATGACGGTACTCCCCGCACCGATGCCAATTTGAGGCTGCGCGAGTCCGATCTCACCAAGCATCTCACGAACGACCGCGCTGAGGAAAAAGCTGGCGCAGCTCCCGTTTCGGCAGTCAATTCGTTTAATTTCACGCCGCTGCCGCGTCCGAAAGACGTGGAAGAAAAAGATCTCAAACCCGAGCCCGGCGAGGTTGTCGCCAAAAGTGACTACGAGCTGTCCCAGGCGATCGTATTTTTGAAGGGTCGCGGCACCGCGCGCGCCAGCGCCAACTAAAGGTTGTGTTCGCCTCCGACAACGCCCAGCTCCCGCTGGGCGTTTTGTTTTTGCAGGCGGCGCCACGAGCATAGGCTTCGAGCGCGCGATCGCAAATAAAACCGCAAAACGAACGCAACAAACGTCCGACGGTTTACGCTTCGCGCTTGCGCATAACAAATGAACGACGACCAGCTCCTGCGCTACAGCCGGCATATCCTGCTGCCGCAGTTAGGTATCGAAGGCCAGGAAAAATTCCGCCGCGCGCACGCGCTTGTCGTAGGCGCCGGCGGCCTCGGTTCGCCGGTCGCGCTTTATCTCGCGGCCGCAGGCGTCGGCACGTTGACCATTTGCGACGGCGACGCTGTCGACCTTACCAACTTACAGCGCCAGATCGTGCATCGCAGCGATGCGATCGGCGTCTCCAAGGCCGAGTCCGCGCGCCAAACCCTGGCGACAATCAATCCCGAAGTCGAAGTAAACGCGCTCGCCGAGCGCGTTACAGGCGCGCGGCTGGAGGAGCTCGTGGCCGGATCGGGCATCGTGCTCGATTGCAGCGACAATTTCGCTACGCGCCACGCGATCAACCGCGCCTGCGTTGCGCACCGTAAGCCGCTGGTGTCGGGCGCTGGAGTCCGATTCGACGGCCAAGTCGCGGTATTCGACCTGCGCGAAGCGCAGTCGCCGTGTTATCACTGCCTGTTTCCCGAGCACGGCGACAACGAGGACATGCGCTGCGCGGTGATGGGCGTGTTCGCGCCATTGGTAGGCATCATAGGGGCTACGCAGGCGGCCGAAGCGCTCAAGCTCATCGCCGGCGTCGGTGAAAGTCTAAACGGTCGCCTGCTGCTGCTCGACTCCCTCGCAATGGAATGGCGCACGGTGCGGCTCGAGCGCGATCCCGCCTGCGCGGTATGCGGCGAACGTTCCTTCTGAGCTGGTTCAGACGCTACTTAGTCGTCCCCACGTCGCTGCGCCTGGCTGCCGCGGGAGCGGGCGCATTGGCTGGAGCGGCTGGCGGCGCAGCTGCCGCGGCGCGCGCGGCGGCCGGCGCGATCGCAGACGGCGTCGGCTGCTGGCCCGACAGCAATGCGTCGAGGTCGCGCACGATCTGTTCGACGTTCGGCCCGGCGCGTCCCTGGCACTGCAAAAGTACGCGCGCCGGAAAATCCTGCAGCGACATCGGCCGGCCCATGGAACGGATCTTGGCCACGCTGTCGAGTGCGGGCGCGAGATAAGTCCCCTTAAAACCCGCCTTGAGACCTTCGATTCCTTCGATGATTGCCTGCTGCGAGCGCGCCACACCGATCAGGATATCGGCAAGCTGTTGAGTCGTGAGATTCATAAGACCTCCATCGGAAATGCGGATTTTGAGCGCCGCTCAGTACGCGAGCAGCGCCTGCCACTGTTCGTTCCAGTACTGCATCGGATCGCGTTTGAATCCGCTTTTTGCAAACTGATGCCAGCGCCCGGTGACGTAGCTCATGATGAGGTTGGCGCGTGCCGACGGATCTGGAATAGCCGGCAGCTCATTCTGGCTCATCGCAAAACGCAGCGCCTGCTTCAGTGTCGCTTCGACCCGGTCGTGCAGCTGATTGATACGCAACTGCAGGCGCTCGTTCTCGTGAACCAGTGCATCGCCGATCAATACGCGCGTCATGCCGCGATTTTTCTGGGCGAAGCCAAGCAGCATGACAGTGATGGCTTCGATCTGCTTCAGTCCGCTTTTTTCTTCGCTCGTGATTTTGTTGATCAAGCTAAACAGTGTTTCTTCGATAAACTCGATCAAGCCCTCAAACATCTGCGCTTTGCTGGCGAAATGACGGTAGAGCGCAGCTTCCGAAACCTCGATCCTGGCGGCGAGACCCGCCGTCGTGATTTTTTCCGCGGCCGGCGCTTGCAGCATTTCCGCCAGCGTCTGCAGAATCTGTAACTTGCGGTCTCCGCGTTTCGCCATCTCCCACCTCGCTTCGTCGCTGTTCTTTGCTACACGGGCTTTGAGTTAGTCTTTCCAGCCATCAGCGATTCCTGGTGCGGGGATTCGCGGGCAGAAAAGTCTATAGGCCCCCGCTGCCGAACGTGCCCCTTATTCTGACGCCTCCCGCTAATGCAAATGCCACGCCAGGCGCTGCAGCTGCAGCAAATTTCTGACGGTGAAGTCCACGTATCCCGGGATCCTGCCGGCCCGCGCCATCCACACGGTCGACATTCCAAGTTTTTTTGCCGTTTTCAGGTTCTCGAGCGAATCTTCGACCATGATGCATGAGTCGGCGCGCACCCGCTTCTTGCGAAACAGTTTGAGAAAACCGTAACTATCCGGTTTCGGCCGGTAATGCGTATGCTCGATCGAAAACACATCGTCGAACAGATCGGATATGCCGAGCGCATCCAGGACTGCAAGCGAATAATGCACCGGCGAATTGGAAAATACCAGCTTGCGGCCCGGCAGACGCATGAGTGTCGCGCGCGTACCGGGCTCGCGCACCAGATTCTTTGCGAGCTCGGGAAAATTATGCGTGGCGCGCAGGAAATGTTGCGGATCCGTCGCATGGTGGCGCATCAAGCCGATCAACGTCGCGCCGTAACGCTGCCAATAATGGCGGCGCAGCTCACCCGCCGCGGCTTCATCGAGTCCCAGGTGCTCCTGCAAATACGATGTCATAGAGCGGTTGATGTGCGGAAAGATGTGGGGATTCGCATTGTGCAGCGTGTTGTCGAGATCGAAAACCCATATCCGGTTGAACTTCAATGCCGTATCCGTTGTGACTTTAGCGCCGCTTGATCAGCGTGCCCACACCTTCGTTGGTGAGGATTTCAAGCAGCACCGCGTGCTCGACGCGGCCGTCAATGATGTGGCACGAGTTCACACCGTTCTTGACCGCCTCGAGTGCCGAACCGATTTTAGGTAGCATGCCGCCCGAAATAGTGCCGTCGGCGAACAGTTCGTCGATTTTCCTGGCGGTGAGTCCGGTGAGCAGAACTCCGTTCTTGTCAAGAACCCCAGGGGTGTTCGTCAGCACCAGGAGTTTTTCGGCCTTGAGAATTTCGGCCAGCTTGCCGGCAACCAGATCGGCATTGATATTGTACGACTCGCCGTCCTTGCCGACACCGACCGGCGCAATCACCGGCACAAAGTTCTGCGATGTGAGTAGCTGAATTATTTCCGGATCGATCGCCTCGACCTCGCCGACCTGACCGATATCGATCAGCTCTTTAGGATTATCCCGGCCGCGCATCAGCATCTTGCGCGCGCGAATGAGTGGACC
>DASYSI010000203.1:0-4901 GCA_036003485.1 Burkholderiales bacterium
CCAACAGCGATGGCAGCGAAGAACAGTTGCCTTATTTTTTCCACCACGGTTGTTATCTTATCTACCTGGGCGATGTTTTCAAGGATGATGGTGAACTCATCGCCACCAAATCTGGCAACGGTATCCATGCCCCGCAGCGAATTTCTGAGCATTGCCGCCACGGCTTGCAGCACTTCGTCTCCGGTTGTGTGCCCAAGCGTATCGTTGATATCTTTGAAATGGTCGAGGCCGAGAAACATCACCGCCAGCATCCGTTCGTTGCGCTTGGCCCTCGCCATGGCGAGCGCAAGGCGGTCACGGAACAAGTGGCGGTTGGGCAGGCCGGTGAGTGAGTCGTACTGTGCGAGGTACGCCAGGCGTTCCTCGGCTTGCTTGCGCTCGGTGATGTCTTCGATGACTCGAATGAAGTAAATCGGGTTTCCGGCGCTGTCCCGCACCAAAGACACAGTACGGTTGGCCCAGATCGCCGCGCCGTCCTTGCGCACGTAGCGTTTTTCCGCCGAGTGGGTAGTGATTTCCCCCGCAAGCAGGCGTGGTTTGTAGTCCTCGTCGTCGTCGTCGCGATTGTCCGGGTAGCGAATGTCCCTGACGCTCATGGCCAGTAACTCTCCGCGCGTGTAGCCAAGCATCTCGCAGAGCTTGTGATTGACGAGCAGATAGCGGCCGTCGATCGAGCTATGCGCGATGCCGACCGCGGCGTGGTCGAAAGTGTTGCGCATCAGCTCTTCGCTCGCTTTGAGCGACGCTTCGACGCGCGCGTGCTCGACCTGTGCCCTGATGCTGACGATACCGTACGCGAGGTCGGCAGCGAGCTCTTCGAGCAGGCTGACCTCGTCGTTATCGAACGCATCGACTTCCGCCGTGTAGAGGCTCAGCACGCCGAAAGCCGTACCCTGCCGCGCCAGCGGCAATGCGATATGCGAGCGAAATCCGCTTTCGATGGCCATGTTCCGCCACGGCGCGAAATCGGGGTCGGTCAGAACGTTCCTGACGACACACGCTTCACCGGTGCGGATCGCCCGGCCCGAAGGTCCGCGCCCGCGTTCGTTGTTGCCCCACGAGATGCGTGACGCGTTCAGGTACCCTTCATCGAAGCCCGACTGCGCGACGGGGCGCACCGATTTTTCGGCGTCGTTTTCGGCGAATCCGACCCACGCCATGCGATAGCCGCCGGACTCGACCGCGATCCTGCACATGTCCTGCAGCAGTTGGATTTCATCGCTGGCGTGCACCATTACGCGGCTGCATTCGGCCATGACCTTGCGCGCGCGATCGACTTTGCGCAGCTGCTCCTCGGCCTGCTTGCGCGCGGAGATGTCCTCGATGACCGACATGATGTGTGTTGGACGGCCGTCGGGCCCGCGCACGGCGGACAATGAAATGTCGGCCCAGATGACTGTGCCGTCTTTTCTCAGATAGCGCTTTTCGCGCGAGTAGCTCGCGATCTCGCCGCGCATCAGCTGCTCGTTGTACTCGGTTGCGGCTGCGCGGTCCTCGGGTGGAGTCAAGTCAACCGAGGTGAGTTGCAGCAGCTCCTCGCGCGTGTAGCCGAGGATGTCGCAGAGCTTCTCATTCACGCGCAGCCAGCGCGGATTGCTCGGGTCGATGTCACGCATCGCCATGCCGACAGCCGCCTGCTCGAAGGTGGCGCGGAAGCGTTCCTCGGCGGCTTTGCTCTCGGTAATGTCCTGGACCATCGTGACGACATAATCGGGATCGCCTGACGGTTTGCGCACGATCGATAGCGTCAGGCTGACCCAAACGGTGGCGCCGTCTTTACGGATATAGCGCTTTTCCTTGTTCGGCAAGTCGGGCTGGACTTCGTTTGCCAGCAACTGCCGCCGCAAATCGTAGCCGCTCGCGCGGTCGTCGGGGTGTGTAATATCCATCAAAGTCAGCGCTAGCATTTCTTCATTGGAATAGCCGAGCATGTCGCACAACTTTGGATTGACTTGCAGCAATTTCCCATCGAGCTCGGAATGCGCGATGCCGACCGTGGACTGATTGAACGCAGAACGCAGCCGTTCCTCGCTTCGACGCAAAGCGGTTTCCGCTTCCATGCGCTCGAGCCCTTCCTGCCGCATCACCTCGTTGGCCCGCGTCAGCTGGGCAGTACGTAGCGCTAGGTCAATGTTCGACTTGCGCAGCGTTTCCGCAAGTTTCGCCGTGCGGTCGCCCAGTCTCGCGTCGAACACCGAAATCAACAGTGTGGTGAGCAGGAGCATGAAAGTGAAACCCGCGATCGTTCCGGCCAGCCAGACGTTGTTGATATCCTGCGGATCCACCGTGCAGATGCTGTTCGGGGCAAAGTGAGCCGCTGCCATGCCCGTAAAGTGCATGCCTGAGATTGCGGCGCCCATAACGAGCGCGCTGCCGGCTTTCTTCCAGAATGCCGTTAAAACGGTTTCCGAGCGCAGCTGGAAAGCGATCCAAAGTGCAGCCATTGAAGCGGCGATCGCGATCAGCATGGAAACAGCGAAAAGCAGCGGATCGTAACGGATGGGCGGTTCCATCTGCATCGCCGCCATTCCGGTGTAGTGCATCGCGGCAATACCGATGCCCATAGACACCCCGGCGCCCAACAGCCTGCGCGCGTTCAAAATGCCGTGACTGACTGTGTGCAAAGCAATCCACGACACCATGACTGCAATCAACAGCGAGAGCAGTGTGATAGTGATATCGTATGACATCGGTATCGGCAGCCGGAAAGCGAGCATGCCGACGAAATGCATCGACCAGATGCCAAGCCCCATCGAGATCGCGCCGCCGTAGAGCCAATAGCGTGCCGCCCTGTTTTCCTCTGCGGCTGCAACACGCGACGCCAGATCGAGGGCAACATACGACGCCACGACCGCGATGCCGATCGAAAGAACTACCAGCCAAGTGTCATAGGTGCCGCTCATGCTGATTCCCTGACTCCGTTTTCACGCTGCAGCCGTGGGAACAAACACCTTAGGATAGCAATAAACAATGGATCTGATACAACTATGTGAGCGAAGCGATGGGGGCGAAGCCGACCGAGGGCGAGGGAAGGCTGCGCCACGCGCCGTCAAAGGCTTTACAATGGTAAATCTGATACTGAAGACTAGAACAAAACACATTCCGGGTTACCGTTCGTCGCTACCTGGATTTCCGGAGAGCATACGTTATATGCCGCATCGAACCTGGCTCGCGTTGCTGTCGCTATCTATCATTTATGCGGGCGCGAGTTGCGCGCAAAATTATCCGGCGCGACCGATACGCATTGTTGTTCCGTTTGCTGCTGGTGGCTCGACCGATGTGGTATTTCGGATACTCGCGCCGCGGTTGTCGGAGAATCTTGGCCAGCCGGTCGTGATCGACAATCGCCCCGGCGGCGCAGCGACGATCGGCATGGACCAGGTCGCGAAATCGCCTGCCGACGGCTATACGCTGGGAGTCGCTAATCTTTCATTCGGCGCGAACCCGTTTGTCCTGAGAAAAATGCCGTTCGACACGGAGAAAGATCTCGTGCCGGTGAGCCTCGTCACGCTTGTTCCCATGGTGTTGTCGGTGCATCCGTCGGTGCCGGCGCGCTCGGTCAGGGAATTGATCGCACTGGCCAAAGCCAGGCCAGGAAGCCTGAATTACGGATCCGCGGGCAATGCCAGCGCCAACCATCTGGCGACCGAATTGTTCAAATATATGACTGGCACCGATATGGTCCACGTTCCATACAAAGGCGGCGGTCCCGCGGTTGTTTCTATCGTCGGCGGCGAAACCGCAGTACTGTTCGCGACGATACCGTCAGCGGTGCAGCACTTCAAATCCGGCAGGCTCGTGGGGCTTGGCGTGAGCACTCCGAAGCGCGATCCGACCCTTCCCGATATACCGACCGTCGCAGAAGCGGGCGTTCCCGGCTACGAAGTGTACGAATGGCAGGGCGTGGTCGTGCCGGCGGGAACCCCGAACGCCATTATCACCCGGCTGCACCAGGAAATCGTCAAGACCCTTGCGCTTCCCGATATGAAAGAGCGTTTCGCGAGCGTCGGCGCGCAGGCGGTCGGCAGCACTCCCGAGCAGCTTGCGGCGTTTATCAAGAAGGAGCTCGCGATCTGGTCGAAAGTCGTGAAGACCGCCGGCATCCACGCCGATTGAATCCGCCGTGGGATTGGGCTACAAGGAGCCGGTGATGTCGGCTAGCGCTACCTGGATCGAGCAATTCCCGGGCAACTTCGTCTGGTCGAATGCGGCGCTCGTCACTAAAGGGATGGCGCCTTATGGCGCGGTCGCGCTCGGCGAGATCGACGAAGTTTGCGCGCGGCTCAAGACGCGCCAGGGTGAACCCGATGCGTGGCGTGAAGAGTGGTGCGCGCTGGGTCGCCGCCTGGAAAAAGTGGCGGACAAAGCAGCGCAGCTGGGGCATGGCTTTACCGCCGGCAACTATTATCTGCGCGCCGGCATGTATTACTTCACCGGCGAGCGTTTCGTCGAGCCAGGCGAGCAGAAGCGCGCGATCGGGCGTAAAGCCATCGCGTGTCAGCAGGCGGGCCTGCTAGCGCGTTATCCGAACCTCGAACGCGTCGAAGTTCCGTACGGGAAAACCACGCTGCCGGCGCTGTTCATGAAAACATCGCATGCCGCAGGACGCGCGCCCACCGTGGTGGTATTCAACGGCATGGATAACTGCAAGGAAATGAGTGTGCTCTTCAGCGGCCTCGAGTTTGCCGCGCGCGGCTGGAACACGCTCGCAATCGACGGGCCCGGGCAGGGCGAATCGCTGCGGCTGCGCGAGCTGTATGCGCGCCATGATTATGAGGTTCCGGGCACAGCGGCCTACGATTATATTGCCGCGCGGCCGGAAGTGGATCCTGCGAAAGTGGTGATCATGGGCTACAGCTTCGGCGGCTATTATGCGGCGCGTATCGCCGCGTTCGAAAAAC
>DASYSI010000204.1:0-16601 GCA_036003485.1 Burkholderiales bacterium
CCTTGAGCGCGACGAGAAATCAGGCGGCTATATCATCCGCATGCTGGCACACGAAGACTGACAATCCAACGAACCCGTTTTTTGGCACATCAGCTGTGCTTGCGCACCGCGGCCAGAAATTCGTCCAGTATCGGAGTCGGATCAAGCACTGTCGCATCGCCCGGACGCAGAAACTCCGGATGCCACTGGACTCCTAAAACATATTTGCGTCCGCGCAGCCGAATTGCCTCGATGACGCGATCGGATTCGCCATAGGCTTCGACGACCAGATCGCGTCCCAGCGTTTTGATCGACTGATGGTGTATGGAATTCACGCGCACAGTGTGGGCATCTGGATACAAGCGTGCGAGTCCCGATTCGGGCTCAATCACTATGCAATGGAGATTCCTGTCGTATTCCTCATCACTGTGATGCACCAGTGCGCTTTGCATTTGGCTGCTGATGTCTTGATACAGCGTGCCGCCCAAAGCAACATTGATCAACTGCAGTCCGCGGCAAATCCCCAGCACGGGCTTGCCGGCCTCGACAAACTCATGCAGCAATTCCATCTCATAAACATCGCGCACGCGATCGCCTGTCCATTCAGGCTTGAGTGGCGCCTCGCCATAGCTTTCCGGCGCGATATCGGAACCGCCCTGAAGCACCAGCCCGTCCAGGTGTTTTGCATAATCGGAAAGCCGGATATTGCTGCGATGAATGATGCCTTCCCTGTCCACCGTCGGCACCATCAATACCAGCACGTCGCGCGACATCACCCAGTGCGCGACCGATTGCTCGAGATATTGCAGCGTTCTGCTTTGGATACCGATGCTATTCGGTCCGGGATGGTAAATACGGGCCGAAACACCGATCTTGAGCGTGCGCTGAGCCATAATGCCTCCAAACATATATTGCCCCGGCCGAATTCATAGAGCATCGCCGGATAGAACTGCCGGAAGATAAAGAGTGTTTCGCGCGGGTTATGCGCAATATATCAAATGCGCGATTAGCAGGCTAAACCGCCGTCTGCTGCGCGGCCTCGGCCAACAACCAGTCGCGAAATGCGATCACAACGGGCCGCAGCGCCGTATCGCTCGATACCAGGTAATACGCCGATTGCAGCGGAACCTGCAGTTCGAACGGCAGAATCAGGCGCCCGACTGCAAGCTCCGCGTTTGCGAGCACCGGAAACGTCGCGACAACGCCAAGCGCATCGCTTGCCGCTTCGAGCGCCAGCACGGGCTGGCTAAAATGCGATCCGCGACTGGTATCGACTCCCTCCACGCCCGCAGCGCTGATCCACACGTCCCAGAATGCGACACCATCGTAACGCGCGCCCGAATCGTCATGCACTAACGTCTGAACACGCAGATCCTGCGGGGCTCGCAGCGCGTTGTCTCCCCGCACGAGCTGCGGGCTGCACATCGGCGCAATCGTAAGCGCCAGCAATTTATCGACCCGGTAACCCGGATAGTCGCCGTGTCCGTAAAGGATTGCGACATCGGACTCCTCGAGCCACTTTTCTATCGTTGCGCGCTCCACTGCGTCGCCCTGTCCGCCGCGGTTCAAGAGCCGCGTGCGCGCCGAGATTCGCACATCGACGTCGGGATGGGCGGCAAAAAAACGGTGCAGCCGCGGCATTAGCCAGCGCGCGGCAAACGACGGCGCTACGCTCACGGTCAACTGGCCGCTGTCGGTTTGCGGCCCCATCGCGGCGACTGCCTGCGCCAGAGACTCGAATCCCGCACTCAATTTCGGCAGCGCCGCGCGCGCCGCAGCAGTCAATTCGAGCGCCCGATTCATGCGCCGAAACAGCTTGACTCCGAGATAGTCCTCCAACGCCTTGATTTGGTGGCTTATTGCAGCGGGCGTCACATTCAGCTCCTGCGCCGCGCGCTTCAAGCTCGAAAAACGAGCAGCCGACTCGAATGCCTTGAGTGCGTTCAACGGGGGTAGTCTATAGGACATTCAGATTAGTTAATCTAAATCGTGTATTGATAATATATCATCTATTGCAATGCAACAATTCATTATGAATCATGTCTATACTAAAGACTGCAGTAACGAATAGGACAGAAAATATCGTCTGAATCGTTTGGAAAATAATTGTGAAAGGATAGGAAATGGACAAGTTCAATGAAAGAAGTTCGAATTGCGAACTTTACGCCCGAATCCAGGCGCTTCCGCTGACGGCGGTCGAGCGTGAACACGCCTTGAGCGCAATGCGCGACGGCGCGGTGATCGCCGACGGTATCTTGTCGGTCGTTCGCGGAATCAAAATTCTGTTCGGTGGCACAGCATTTAAGCCGAGCTTGAAGCATTAAGCGCTCTCGAGGTCGTAACGCAGCTTGGATTGACCGCGAGTGACGTAGACTCCAGCGACAAAGCCCGGCCCCAAGCCGGGCTTTTTTGCGTTTATTTCGCTGTCGGCGGCGCGCCCAGCATGCGCTCTATCTCGCGCGCGAGCTTTGCGTCACCGGGCGCCACACTGCTCTCGAAGCTCAATACACGATCGCCGCTGCGATCGATCAGGTACTTGTGGAAATTCCAACGCGGCACCCCGCCCGCGCGTTGCGCGAGAAGGGAATAGAAAGGATTTGCTTTCGAACCCGTCACGGAGCTTTTTTCAAACATCGGAAAGCTCACGCCGTAGTTGAGCTGACAAAATTCGGCGACCTCCCTGTTGCTGCCAGGCTCCTGCGCGCCAAAATCGTTCGATGGAAACCCGACCACCACCAGACCGCGTTTCTGGTAGCGTTTGTAGAGCGCCTCCAGCCCCTCGTATTGCGGCGTATAGCCGCACTGGCTTGCGGTGTTCACGACGAGCACGACCTTGCCGCTGTATTCGCATAAGGATTGCCGTTTGCCGGTAAGAAGCTCCGGGAAATCGTAATCGAGCACGGATTTACATGTTTCCTGCGGCGCACCCCATGCGACTGTGGCAAGCAGCAGAGCGAAGAAACCAAAATAACGTGCCGGCCGATTTGGCTTCATCATAGCTCCGCCGTTATCATTACCGACCCGTACCGAAGCGGTAAGAGCATGACAATTACGACGTCTGTGCCGCGCGTTTCACCGCTTTGACGATGTTGATGTATCCGGTGCAGCGGCACAAATTGCCCTCTAACCCGCGATAGATCTCCGCGTCGCTCGGATTCGGGTTGTCTTTTAGCAACGCCGCAGTTGCCATGATCATGCCCGGGGTGCAAAAACCGCACTGTAAACCGTGGCAATCACTGAACGCCTGCTGGACCGGATGCAGCGTGTCGCCCTTGGCCAGGCCCTCGATAGTCACGACCTTTGCCCCGCTCGCCTGCACTGCAAGCATGGTGCACGACTTGATCGCGCGGCCGTCAAGATGTACGGTGCAGCAGCCGCACTGGCTGGTGTCGCAGCCAATATGCGTCCCGGTGAGGCCGAGCTGATCGCGCAGGAAGTCGGCCAGAAGCGTGCGGTCTTCGACTTCGCCAATGCGCAGCTTGCCGTTAACATTCAGTTCTAATTTTGTCATGGTCTGAATTCTGTTTGGGTTTGTCGGGATGATGACCTTGCTATTTTGTTGCGAGCATTTTTTGCAGCGCACGCTTCGTCATGACTTTGGCCAGGTTGGCGCGATACTCGCGTGTCGCGTGGAAATCTTCATTCAGATCGGTGGCCTCGAGCGTTAATTTGTCGACCGCCGCGACATTCAGGTTTTGCGCGAGCGCGCTTTCAGCCTCGCTCCAGCGAAACACACCGGGCCCTGCTCCCGTCACTGCGACACGCACGCCCGTTGCCATTTCGGCGACGAATGCGCCCGCCATTGCATAGCCTGAAGCGGGATGTGGAAACTTCTCGTACGCCGCGCGTTTGGGAACGGGAAACAGCACGCGCACGATGATTTCGCCCGCCTCGAGCGCGGTCGCGAACATGCCCTGGAAGAAATCAGCCGCGGCGATTTCGCGCTGGGTGGTGACGATAATCGCATCGAGCGCCAGCACTGCCGCGGGGTAATCGGCAGCCGGGTCGTTGTTGGCGACCGAACCGCCAAGCGTGCCGCAGTTGCGCACCTGCGGGTCGCCGATGTGGCTCGCAAGATACGCAAGCGCCGGAATTGCATTCCTGACCACGGCTGAGGTTGCCACGTCATGGTGCCGGGTGGCGGCGCCGATCGCGAGCCGGCCCGCCTTGAGCTCGATGCCGCCCAACTCGGGCAAGCGGCCGACATCGACCAGATGCGACGGTTGAGCGAGCCGCTGCTTGAGCGTCGGCAACAGCGTCATGCCGCCCGCCAGCAGTTTCGCATCCGGATGGGCGGCGACGAACGCCGCCGCCTCGGATAAGGAATTGGCTTTGAGATAACTGAACTCGAACATGTTATTCCGCCTTTGCTGTTTGTATCGCGTGCCACATTTTGCTCGGCGTAAGCGGCATGTCCAGATGCTGGATGCCGAGCGGCCGCACTGCATCGAGCACGGCGCTGACAAGCGACGGCAGCGACGCGGTGCAACCCGATTCGCCTGCGCCCTTGGCGCCGAGCACATTGACTTTGCTTGGCAGAGGATGGTCGTTGACGTGAATGTCACGTATCCATCCCGCGCGCGGCATGTAGTAATCGCTGAAGCTGCCGGTCAGCAACTGACCGCTTTCGCGGTCATACACCGCGTGCTCGCCGAACACCTGCCCCGCGCCCTGCGTCACGCCGCCGTGCACCTGGCCTTCAACCACACTGTGATTGATCACAATTCCGGCGTCGTCCACTGCGGTGTACGACAAGATTTCGGTGACTCCGGTTTCGGGATCGATTTCGACTTCGGCAACATGACAGCCGTTGGGATAGGTCGATCCCACCGAAGCTTCGGCCATGAGGTTCAGCGGGTGCGGACTCGTGCCGACGAGCTTCTTTGCAAGTTCGAGCAGTCCGATCATTTTCTCGCCATCGCGCGAGCGAAACGCGCCGTCGGCATAATCGAGCTGCGAGGGCTCGAGTTCGAGCTCTTCGGCGGCGAGCGGCTTCGCCTGTTCGATCAACTTTTGCGCCGCAAGCTTGCACACGCTGCCGCAGCCTACCAGCGAGCGCGAGCCGCCGCTATGATTTCCGCTCAGATTCTTGCCCTGCACGCTCTCGCGCAGTGTCACGGCTTCGGGCGCCACGCCGAGCGTTTGTGCCACGATTTCGGTAAACGTGGTCTCGTGGCTCTGACCCGTCGACAGGCTGACGGTATAGACCTCGAGCCTGCCCTGCGCGTCGAATTCGATCGCGACCTGGTCCTTCGGGAACATGCCGGCGGCGGTGCCTTCGATCACGGTCGAAAGACCGATCCCGCGCAGCTTGCCCGCTTTGCGCGATTTTTCGCGGCGCGGGTCGAACCCGTTCCAGTCGGCGGCTTGCAGCGCCTTGCCGAGACAACCCGCGAAATCCGATGCCTCATAGACCCCCATCGTCGGCGTCTTGTACGGAAATGCGTCGAGCGGAATAAAATTGCGGCGGCGCAATTCGTCGCGCTCGATTTTAAGCTCGCTCGCAGCCTGATCGACCAGCCGCTCGACCATATAAGCGACGTCGGGCCGGCCGGCGCCGCGATAGGCTGCAACCGGCGAAGTATTGGTGAGAACGACCTTGAAATTGCCGTGCAGCGCGGGAATCCGGTAAACACCGGTCATGCCGATCGCGGGATTGCGCACGTGGCTCGCCGGGCCGGTCGGCGTCAAGTACGCACCCATGTCGCACAGAAATTGATAGCGCGCCGCAGTAAATCTGCTGTCGCGATCGAGCGCGAGTTCACCCGCCATCACGATGCCGCGTCCGTGGCTGTCGGACAAAAAACATTCGGAGCGTGACGCGACCCACTTGATCGGGCGGCCGAGCTTTTTTGCCGCGATCATCTGCGCCGCGTGCTCGGGATAGACCGCGCTGCGCTGGCCGAAGCTGCCGCCAACGTCGTGCAGATGAAATCGCAGTTTTTCCTCCGGCACTCCTGTTAGCGCGGCGAATTGCCAGCGCATCATGAGGATGCCCTGCGAATTCGTATAAATATCGTAGCTATCGCTTGCCCCGTCGTAACCGATGAGGCAGCCACGCAGTTCCATCGGACTCGGCACCACGCGCTGCGATACGACCGTGAGGCGCGTGACGTGCGCCGCCTTTGCGAATGCCCGCTCGACTGCGGCAGCGTCACCCGTGTCCCACTCGAAACACAAGTTACCGGGCACGTTCGCGTGCAACTGCGCCGCGCCCGCCGCCAGCGCGTCTTCGACGCTGACCGCGACCGGCAGATCGCGATATACGATTGCGATGGCATCGAGCGCATCCTGCGCCGCAAGCGCCGATTCCGCGACGACCATCGCCACCGCTTCGCCCACGAACCGCACCTTGCCATGCGCCAGCACCGGACGTTCGGGTTTCAATATCGTCGCGCCGCTCGCGTTGGTGAACGTCATCATGTTGGGAAACTGTTTGTAATTGGCCGCAATTGCATCGGCGCCGGTAAATACAGCGACCACGCCGCGGCACTTGAGTGCGGGCTCGGTGTTGATGGTCACGATTTCCGCGTGCGCGCGGTCGGCGCGCAGGAAGCACGCATGCAGCTGATGCGGCAGATTCGAGTCGGCAACGTAGCGTCCACGGCCTGTGATCAGGCGCAGGTCTTCGCGGCGGTTGGCCGCGTGTGTATCAGTCATGGATCGATATTTTTTATTGATCGTTACGGACCGCGGTCATTCGCGCGAACCGCGGCAAACAAGGTGAAACTATATGCGTTTTGCGCGCGTTTGTCGAAGCACACCAGCTATTCGCACGTCGCGCGGGGCTGCGACGGCGATCAATCGAGCAGGCGTCCGCCGCCGACGGCGCGCACTACGCTGCCGAACTCAGCGAGCATGATCTCGCTAAGGTCGCGCGGCACCGGCAGCACACCGGCTTGCAGCGCCTCCAGCAACTGATGGCGTTGTTCGACCGGCAAATGGCGGAATTCTTCTTTTGCCTGTATTGCAAGGGCTCTTTTTTCTGCATGTGTAAGCCGGTCGAGATTGCGATAGCCTTCGCGCACGGCCCGCGCTTTCAGCGTGAACTCGGCCACGAGCTGTGCGCGGATCTGCGCGTATTGCGGATCGTTCAGTATTTTCTGCATGCCCGCGAATACAGCGTCGCGCTGCACGCCGGAAAGATGCAGAAAACTGTCGTCGATCAGCGCGCGCACGCGGCTTTCCTCGGTGCCACGCGGCCCGGGCGGAGTCGACAGCGCAAAACCATACGCCGGCGATTGCGGTGACGGCGGCTGCCGCAGCGAAGTGACACCCGCTTCGAGCGAGGAGCTGATTACCTGGTCGCGTATCATCCGCAACAACAGGAGCAGGACCGGATCCGCGTAAGCAGCCGAGGCTGAACATAACAACAAAAGATAAATAAGGCAGCGCACCACGACGCGTTTTCCCCCTGTGCGATTTCCGTCTGGCTTCATGTTACGTAATTGACACCTCGACGCTTCGCGGCATCGAAGGCACGCCCGAACACCAGTCTGGATTTCAGCAAACGGTCGCAGACAGTGTATTAGCGGCCGGACCCGAGGTCAAACTTTGGCTTGCGTGAAACGCCGGAAAAAAGCGTCGCCGCTGCATTTTAGAGCACGCGTTTATCCGTGCCCGCACCGCCCGATCCGGGAGTTTTGTTGCTAAGATGGATACACATGGTAGCTCGGTGCTGGAGAACTCTGATGGATGCTCGCAAAAAGTTCGCTTGGCTCGCGTTGGCAGTGTCGAGCGCAGGTGCACAGGCCGCTGCCGCGGATGCGCAAAATTATCCCGGCCGCCCGATACGCTGGATCGTGCCGGTGCCCGCTGGAAGCACGACCGATATCGTGTCGCGCGTCGTTGGCCAGAAAATCAGCGAAAGCTGGGGGCAGCAGGTCATCATCGATAACCGTCCCGGTGGCGCGTTCGTGATCGGCAGCGATGTCATCGCCAAAGCAACACCCGACGGTTACACGGTAGGCACACTGCTCACACCGCATATCGTCAATCCGTATGTGATGAAAGATTTGCCCTACGACACGCTGCGCGACTTCACGCCGGTGTCCCTGATGGTCATTGTGCCCGGCGTGATGACGATGTATCCAGGCGTTCCCGCGAACACGCTGAAAGAGGTGATCGCGCTTGCGAAAGCCAAGCCCAATTCGTTCAATTACGGCTCACCGGGACCGCTGACCTCCGGCCATTTGTCGATGGAAATGCTGAAGCTGATTGCGGGTATCAGCATCACGCATATCCCGTACAAAGGAGGGACACCTGCGATCGCGGATTTGATCGCAGGCCAGATCCAGTTTCTGATCAGCGGACCGCCGGGTGTGCTGCCCCATATCAAGAGCGGGCGCCTGAAAGCCATTGCGACCACGGCGGCGAAACGCTCGCCGGGATTGCCCGATACGCCGACGTTTGCCGAGTCGGGCCTGACCGGGTTCGACACTTACGAATGGTACGGCGTGTTCGCGCCGGGAAATCTGCCCAAGGACGTGCTTGCCAAGCTAAGCCGCGAAATCGCGCGCATCATCAAGCTTCCCGATGTGAGCGAAAAGCTCGCTGCGCAGGGCGCGATCCCGGTCGGCAACACGTCCGATGAGTTCGCAATCTTCGTCAAGCATGAGATGAGCGTGTGGGGCAAGGTCGCCCAGCAAGTCGGTCTCAAGCCGGATTGAGCTCTGGCAGGCTAGCAGCCTAGGCGTTGCGCACCTGGAGCCTGGCGTGCGCCTCGACCACGACTTCGTTATTTTGATTGCGGCACACGCCCGTCAAGCTGAGCAGGCCGCCGCCGTGCCGGGGCTTGGGAGTCTTTTCCGCGACCGTCCACGTCGTGGTCAGCGTGTCGCCCGGCCGCACCGGGTTCAAAAAGCGGCAATTGTGTTCGAGATACGCGATGCCGGTGCCCGCGAAATAGGTTCCGACTGAGCCGCCTATCAGCGCCGCGGTGAACACGCCATGCAGCACGCGTCCGCCGAAGCGCGTCTGCGCGGCGTATTCCTGATTGACGTGCAACGGATGAAAATCGCCGATAAGCCCGGCCGCCAGCACCAGATGGGTTTCCGTGACCGTGATGGCGCCGCCGAAGGTATCACCGACTTTGACTTCGTTATAGCCTTTGCCGGTAACTACCGCCATGCGTCACACGCCTGATTACGTCTCAAGCGGCAGACGCACCGGCTTTCCAGTCGCTGCCGCGCGCACGATTGCAATCGTCGTTTCGAGATTGACGCGCGCCTGCTCCGGCGTCGTGTGCACGGTGGGATTGCCCGTTACCAGATGATCGAGCCACGCGCGGGTCTCGTTCGCAAGCGGTCCCCAGAAATCCCCGACCGCCCATTCGCCGGGCGTATTGGCGCCAAGAAATGCCATCTTGACCGTATGATCGGGAATATATCCGTGAGGCACGCCGTGGTCCGAGAATAGCAGTTGGTCCATGTGATCGTCGTCGATGATCAGCGAGCCATCGACGCCCAGCAGTTCCACGCGGTCGGATTGTCCCTGCGCGGGATACTGCGCCGGCAAACAGTAACCCACGCCCAGATTGATCACAGCGCCATCGGCAAATGTGACGATGGCCCACGTCATGTCGTCCGCATCATAGCCCGCCGGCTTGAATATGAGTCCGCTTTTACCGCGCGCCACGATCTCCACCGGCGGATTGCCTTCGAGAAACCAGCACATCAGATCGACGTAGTACGTGAGCACGTCGAGCACCGGCGTCGCATGGGGATCGCGCTTGAGAATGTTGAAGGCCTGGGCGCGTGAATTGTAAACGCGTGCGCTGCCGCCTATGATCGGGCCCAGCCGCCCCAGCGATATCTGCTCTTTCGCGCGCAGAAAACACTCCTTGTAGCGGCGGCTGTAACCGACGCGAAGCTCGCCGCCGGTTTGCTTGAGCATCGCGAGTATGTCATCGGCGTCGTTGAGGGTGAGTGCAATCGGCTTTTCCACCAGCACTGACTTGCCGAGCTCGAGCGCTCGGCGGATCGGCGCCGCATGTTCGCCCTCAGGCGTCGAGACGAATACGGCGCTGACTTCCGGCCACTCGATCGCCTCGAAATTATTGCCGGTATGAAAATCGGCGTCCGTCTGCTCGGCGAGCGCGCGCGCGCGCGCCGGATCGAGATCGGAAATCGCAAGAAAACCCAGCGCCGGATGTTTTGCGGCAAGACGCGCGCGCAGCGTGCCTATCCTGCCCGATCCTATGACTGCGATACCGAGTTCTTTGCGCTGCAAGGTTTTCCCTTCTTCAACCGTCGCGAATAAATGGGGTTTTCATCGATGCAAGCGGCATGATTATATCGTTGTACCGAGTTGGCATCTTCTCGTATACTAGCAGGCTGATGCAGAACCCCGTGAGGTTCTGCATCAGCCTGCTAAAGCGTGCTCAAAAGGAGGACCTCGAGATGATCACCCAGGAACTTGCCAGCTTCGTCATCGATACCCCAGCCGAGAATCTTCCTGCATTCGTCGTGCCGCATGCGCGTGATGCGCTGATCGATACGCTCGGCGTCAGCCTCGCAGGAACGCTCGAGCCCGTCGGCGAAATCGCGCTGCGCTGGGCGCACGACGTGGGCGCAAAACCACAGGCCACCATTTGGGGAACGCGGCTCGCGACTTCGGCGGCGGAAGCGGCATTTGTCAACGGCACCTGTGCGCACGCGCTTGATTTCGATGACAGCCTGCCGCACCTGCGCGGCCATCCGAGCGCGCCAATGATCGCAGCCGCGCTCGCCGTGGGCGAAGTCACTCAAGCGGCGGGCGCCGAGGTGCTCGCGACCTATGTGCTTGGACTCGAGGTTGCAGGCAAGCTCGGACAAGCGATGGGAAGCGGACATTATCTGCGCGGCTGGCATACGACATCGACAGTAGGAACGTTCACGGCGACTGCAGTGGCCGCGCGACTATGGGGACTTGATGCATCCGGACTCCAGACCGCATGGGGTATTGCCGCATCGCAGGCGAGCGGGCTTGTGCGCAATTTCGGCACGATGACCAAACCCTTTCACGCCGGACACGCCGCGCGTTGCGGCGTGGTGTCGGCGTGGCTCGCGAAACACGGTCACACGGCCGATGACGCGATCTTCGACGGCAAGAACAATGTGCTCGAAACGTACGCCGGCGACGATGGCGAGCCGCTTTCAGGGCTTGCCGACCGGCTCGGCAAGCCGTGGGAGATCATCGACCCCGGCAATTGGGTCAAGCGCTGGCCGTGCTGCTATTCCAACCATCGCGCGATCGGAGGAGTGCTGAAACTGCTGCAACAGCATCAGATCCGTACTGAAGATATCAAATCAATGTCGGTGGGATTTTTGCCTGGCACCGATACTGCGCTGATACACACCAACCCGCAAATCGGACTCGAAGGCAAATTCAGCGTCGAGTACACGCTCGCAGCAGCCGTGCTCGACCGCAAGCTCACGCTCGAAACCTTTACCGACGTGATGGTGCAGCGCGCTGCGATCCGCAGCCTGATGGCCAAAGTGAAGCGTTACCGCATCGAGGACGAGAAGGTATACGGCCTGAATGCCTACACCGATATCGAAATCGACACTGCGCGCGGAAATTTCAAAATGCACGTCGAGCACACCCCGGGATCGCCGCAATGGCCGATGACAGAGTCCGACCGCGCGGAAAAATTCGTCGATTGCGCAGCGCGGGTTCTCGGTTCGCGCGACGCCGCAACGGTGCTCGAGCTCGCCCAGCGCTGCGATCAGTTGCCGGACATCCGACAGCTATTGAACGCAACCGTACCCACGCAAAGCAAAACGGACAAAAGCCGCGCGCGGCAGCCGGTTAGTTGAGTGCCTGCGAGTTAAGACTCGCTGCTGGCAACTGATTTAGGAAATCCCTTCGGGGACGTTCAGCGGGGCGCTGTCTCAAGACGCGGCGCCTCGGAGCTGAAGCTTTGCCGTAGTTGTTGACGGTCCCACTCAAAACGTTGGAGCTGTTGCTGCCGCTCACGCGCAAAACGGCGCAAGTCGTTGCGCGCATCCGGCCCGGCCTCGAACTGCATCCTGCGTTCCTGCCGCGCGTGCAATTCCTGCTGCTGCACCTCATGTTGATCGAACAACAGCTGTTGCTGGCGTTCCTGCAGCTCGAACTCGCGGACCGCCTGCGGCCGCTGCAAATCGAGCTTCGGCGATGGCGCACGCGAATTCTGCTGCAGACGAAGCTGCAGCTCATCCTGACGCTGCTGTTGCGATAACTCGCGTCGCGCTTCGCGCGTTTCCGCATCTGCGCATAACCCGTGCCCCACCAGCACCATAAGCGAGACGCCACAAAAAAACACCAGACCCCGCACGAAAGTGACCTCCTGAAACTGAGATCCAACCTGAATACTATAGTTCACGCGAACGCGTACGAGTGTCGAACATTTCTGCTCTTTCTGCGCCTAATGCTCGATATCGGGTCCGGATTTCGGACTTCTGCGCGTGTGCGTTCCAGATAAGTATTGTTTTGGCAACCCATCCGGCTTAAGCTTCGGCACGCATAAAGAATGAGGTAATGTAATGCACACGCGAATTACACGACCATTCCACAGCCGCGTGATATCCCGAACAATCATGATAGGAGTGCAAAAAATGAGAATTTCCTCAACCACGACAAAAAGTTTGCTTTTGCAACTGATATCAATTTCCTTTGTAGTATTGGCCGGGTGTGCGAGCGACAGCTACCAGCGGAGCAATAGTCTCAGCTTAAGCGGCGCGCAGGAGGTGCCGCCGGTGACAACCTCGGCGAGCGGAACCGGCACTATCTCGGTAGGCGCGGACAAATCCGTCAGCGGCAGCGTCACCACTTCCGGCCTTGCCGCCATGGCAGCCCATATCCACGAGGGCGCAATGGGAGCTAATGGCCCTGTCATCATTCCGCTGACGAAGACTTCCGACAACGTATGGTCCGTTCCGGCGGGTGCGAGGCTGACCGATGCTCAATACGAGAGCTACAAGGCGGGCAAGCTGTATGTGAATGTGCATAGCGCCGCCAACAAAGGCGGAGAAATTCGCGCTCAACTCAAACCCTGACATCGGGGCCGCGCTTGTGGCGACTAATTTCCCTCAAGACACTGAAAGAGCCAGCTTTGCAGCTGGCTTTTTCATTTTCCGGATTAACGCGGATTAAAGAGTGATCGTTGCAAATGCGCCTGGCTATAGGCATGACGTGCGGAAACGCGGGCGCGACGTGCTCAACGAACCCAGCCAAATTGTTCAGAGATTTCGTAACTGCAGCACGAACGCTTGTATGCCGCGCAACAGCATCTGAACCGCCATCGCGGTCAATACCAGTCCCATCATTCGTTCCAAAGCCAGGATACCCCGCTCGCCGATGCGCCTGCTGAGGCGGTCGGCGAACAGCAGCGAAGTCAGTGATACTGCGATCGCTACGACGAGCGCCGCAACCCACTCGGCCTGCCGCTCGGGCGCGCGCGACATCAGCAGAATCACTGTCGCGATCGCCGCCGGTCCAGCGATCGCAGGAATCGCCAGCGGCACTATGAACGGCTCGCCTGAGAGCTGATCGCCGTACAGCGGCTCCTTGCCGCGAAACACCATACGTAAAGCGATCAGGAACAGGATAACGCCGCCGGCGATATTGAGCGACGAGTCCGATAGCGCGAGCAATTCGAGCAGAAAATTGCCGGTAAAAAGAAACACCAGCAGCACCGCGAACGCGATCGCGCACTCGCGCACGATGACGCGCGCACGACGAGTCGCGTCGATTTCGCGCAAAAGCGAAACAAACAACGGTATATTGCCGATGGGGTCCATCACCAGCAGCAGGATCACCACGGCCGACGGGAACGAAGTATCCATAAGGGATTGAGGCAGTAATGGCCCGGTTACGATTACAGCCACCGCGGGCGCCTAACCAGTATGCCCACCTTTGGCTGTGTGTGGCACATCGCTCGAGCGAAAGAAAAACTTTCGCCAGACGAGGCGCGCTAATGCCGCTTAGTTAGGCAGGGAGTCCGAGCAGCGCTTTTCTGAGGCGCATATCGCGCGGCCGCGCGCCGATCCAGACACGCAACAAAGCACGATTGAAATCCGCGCCGGGAAAGCGTCCTATTTCTGCGCCATCCAGATAAATGATAGTACCGGATTCCGGCACATATTCGATCGCGATCTGCGTTCCCCTGTTGAGCTCTGGCAGTCTGTCAAACATTGCGCCCAATTCCTGCAGACGCGATTCGAGCGGCGTCCTCTCTTCGGCCGTCAGCGTTTCGCGCAGCGCCGTGGTAATCGAAGACGAAACTTGCTCGGCGGTCAGCTTTCGCAGCATGTGCAAAGACAGCCGCGACGCGTGGTTGTCACGCAGAATCTTTTCGCCATCATCGATTTTCGCCGGTAGGTACAGCGCGGCGACGTACACGCTGACGATCGCCATCGTGCGCACCCCTGCACCATTGAGCACTAATTCGGGTCCATTCGCTCCCAACTTGACCCGTTCCGGCAGTTTGAGACCCTGGATTTCCGCTGCACCGGCCACTGTGCTCAGTAGCAAGGCGGCTGCCGCGGCCCAAAATGCGCGACCTACACGCGCTTTGAGTGGCGTTCGTCGATTGAATTTGCGCGATTGCGGCATGCCTGATTTCCCAGCGCGAACGCTTAAGCGCCCGGCATTATTAAGATGCCCAGTTCTATCCCGAAGCGGTACCCGAATCCTATCATGGGGCGAGTCTAGACAGGAATACGCACGCGCGCCGTCAGGATAGCTGCGATTCGGCTGTGGGACGAGGCTTTCGGAATTCGCCTCCCGCAAGTTTTCGTCCTTCGCGCGATACACAGCGTCCGCGTAGTTAAGCGGTCGGACTCTCGCCATTAAGAAACGACAGCGTACGGAAGGTAACGGAATATCGCAGGTCCTTGGTCGGTGCAATGCTGTGGTGCCAGTCCCAGCGCACAGGGCCCTGCATGACGTAGACCGAGCGTGGCGCGAGATCGAGCACGATGACCTCATCGCTGCCAGTCCGTGTCCTGCGCGGCCTGAAGCGCATGCGGCACCATCCCGCAAGCGAAACTCCGACCACCGTCTCGAAGTGCGGCGCATCGCGGTGCCAGCCGATCGGAGTGCCCGGCCGGTATTCGGTAATCAGCGCGTGAACGAATCGGGACTCGGGAATACGCAGCCACTGCGCTATTCGCAACCGGAGTGCATGCAGGAACGGCGGAAGTGGCGGCGCTGCCACCAGGTCATTTGTAGCGTAGTCATAGCGCGAGCCAAAGCCGGTAACGCGCCGCTTAGCGGTATATTCCTTGTACTGCGCCGGTTCAAGCGGCAGCGTTTCGATTGCGGCAAGCAGCGCAGCTTCTTCGTCCGCCGCAACAAAATCCGGCCTGTAGACGAGACCTTCCGGGAGGCGCTGCGCACAGCCGAAGAGTTCACCCTGTATCGCGAGCGTTGCCATCGGTGCCATTGGGCAAGCCGGAAGCGCGCGAGTTCCACGCTGCCGCAGGGCGCAATGCGCGCCGGCAGATTCGCGCTATGATTGTGCATGATCAGACGGATCTTTCTTTTAGCCTGTGTGCCGGTCGTGGCTGCGTGCGCAGGCACTGCAACAGCGCCCGGGCAAGCCGCGAGCAGCGGCTTTAACCCTTCACAACTCGCCAAGACCGACATCGATCGCGTGGCCGAAGCTCATCAGCGCGAGATCTTCGTGAACCTGAAACTGCTTACCGAAAAGCTCTATCGCCGCAATCCGCGCGAACTGAAAAAAAGCGGCCACACCAACGTCGCAGCAGGCGTGGCACGAATTTTCGAGGGATTACACGGATGGAAATTCGCCGAGCTGCAGGGCACGCGCGGAACGCAGGCGATCCAGCTCGCGTTGCGCGAGGATTTTCAGGGTGACCGCGTGCTCGCCTTCGTTGCAGGGCTCGGCGGCATGATTCAGACCGCTTTCCATGACAAGACCGAATTCTTCATACTCGACGACCTCGAGCCGCAAGGTCTTTACAATGCCGCACGCAACGTGGAAATCGCGGTGTGGAAACTCTCCAACGCGCGCAACGCTCGCGGCGAGCTTCTGCTGCTTTCCAACGAAGGCGCCGGCACTGTGCGCAACCTGAGTTTCGAACGCGAGTTCGGTAAAGTCATCGCCGGACTCGACGTGCTCTCGAAGATCGTTGCCGACAAGGACAACCGGACGGTCGTGAGGATCATCCAGAGTCTCGCGACGGCGGTCTTCCTGCCGGTCAAATAATTCCGTCGCGCCTGATCGCTGCGCCAGCTATCGGTCATTCAGATCAATCGATCTGCAACCCGATCTGTTTGACCAGTTTTGCATATTTTTCGACTTCGACCTTGAGGAATGCGCCATACGCATCGGGCGAGCTTCCGACGGGATCGCCGCCGTCGCCCGTCACTCGCGCCTGCATGTCTTTGGATCGCAATATCTGCACCACCGCCTGGTTCAAGCGTGTGATCTGCGCATCCGGTGTGGCGCGCGGCGCAAGCAGCCCATACCATGTACTGAATTCGTAGCCGGCAACGCCGCTCTCCTGAATGGTCGGCAGCTCAGGCATGGTCTGGGAGCGCCGCGCCGTGGTGACCGCAAGCCCCTTGAGCCTGCCGGCCTTCATTTGTCCCAGCGCGGTCAAGGGGCTCGGAAACATGACCTGCACCGCTCC
>DASYSI010000205.1:0-1518 GCA_036003485.1 Burkholderiales bacterium
GAGCGGCTGACGTGCCTGCATTTGCCCTCGCCCGGCGTCTGCGCGCGGGCGAAACGATCTTTGGCGCCTGGTGCATGCTTGGCTCCCCTATCGTCGCGGAAACCGTCGCCCGCGAGGGCTTTCCTGCAGTCGTGCTGGATGCCCAACACGGGCTTTGGGACGTCGCGTCGCTCACCAACGGCGTTGGTGCACTCCATCATGCCGAATCAGCACCGGTGGTGCGGGTACCGCTCAATGATTTCGCGCTGGTCTCGCGCGCGCTCGACTTCGGGGCGGAAGCGATCATCGCACCAATGATCAATAGCCCTGCAGACGCCCTTCGTCTCGCGAGCGCTGCGAAATATCCGCCGCTTGGGGAACGCAGCTGGGGGCCGCTACGCGCGATGGCTCTGCAAAGCCCACGCACGGCGCCTGTTGACTACATGCGGGAGGCAAATGACGGCACCCTGGCCTTCGCCATGGTTGAGACGGCAACCGCGCTTGCGTGCGTCGATACAATCGCGTCTACGCCCGGCATAGACGGGTTGTTCGTAGGGCCATACGACCTCGCGACCGCCCTCAGCGGAGGCTCGGCGCAGGATGTGCAGGCCGCGCAGGTTGAGCAGGCGATCGACACTATCCGCGCCGCGGCGAAGAAGGCCGATAAAATTCCGGGCATCTATTGCCGAGACGCAGAGAGCGCGGTTGCCATGGCCAAACGTGGGTACCGTTTCGTCATAGCTGGGAACGACCAGACCACGCTGCGCAGCGCTACTGTGGCGCAATTGAAGGCACTGAAGAGCTGATCCGCGCAATACGAGCCGATTTCATTCCGCTTTCGAGAGAGCGGTAAAAAGACCGTCGAGTACTTTTCCTGGATCTTCCTCGACTGCCTCGGCCCTCGCCTCGCACACGCGATACTCACGTTCGACAAGGTAAGCGCGCCGTTCCGCGCGCGTGCGTCCTGCGTCATCGCTCTCGTCGCGGGGCACGATGTCGATCACGCACTTCAGCGGAAACGAAACAAAATCAGTGATGTGCGGCCCGATCGGCACCTGACGCTTGAACCCCCGGCCAGCGAAGCGTCGATCATTGACGAGCGCTTGCCACAACAGACGTTCCGCTTCGGTCGGATTTCGGCGCAGGAGGCGCGCCAGCCCACGCACCGGACCGCGCTCACCCGGCACACGACCGCCACCGTGTTCGGCGAGCAAGTCGCGCAATTTTTGCGCCTCTTCCGAGTCGAGTACGCCGCCACGTGCAGGACCTTTTCGTCCCTGCACGATCGCGTTGACGACACCATGCAATGTGCGGATGTCCTGCTGGGTAGGAGCCATACGCTGAAATATGTTGCGTAAATTAACACTCATGGTGCCGCGCTTTTCCTCCGGGCGGAAGAACTCGACCCGTTCCAGCTCGCGTTCGAGATCGGAAAAGAAAGCGTCGAGCTGCTGCTTCGCGGCCGGTGGTGATTTCTCCGGCATCGAAAAAGGCAGCCCGCCTCCCCCGACGCGCTTGAACCATTCGTAAGCAACGATG
>DASYSI010000206.1:0-1619 GCA_036003485.1 Burkholderiales bacterium
CACACGCGCGAAAAAGAGCTCGGCGGATTCAGCGCCGAAACCCTGGTGCCGATAGCGCGCGCGCCGGAAGACATCGGGATCATCGTCGCCGGCGGGCCGGGCACGCATTCGGTTTACGTGCCGACGTTCGGCCAGACGCGCGCGGTTTCGCGGCGCGTGATGCGGTAGATCTCAGCTGCGCCGGTGGCTGCCCAAAATTTTCCATCGAAGCCGATCCGCTTGATCGTGCCGTACGCGCCGGGCGGATGTTCCGGCTCTCGGCGAGGGGGTTGGTGCTGGGGCGGAGACGGGACAGTGACGCCCGGGTTATGGCACTGCGTAGAGCAATGGATGGCAATTGCGATGCTGCTGTTGGTTTCGCTATGGACTGCTCCGATCGTTGCCCAACCTTATCCATCGAAGCCGATTCGGCTGATCGTCCCGGTACCACCGGGCGGCGGCGCCGATTTTGTCGCGCGCAGTTATGCATCGCGGTTGAGCGCAGCGTTTGGCCAGCAGATAGTTATCGATAACCGCGGCGGGGCTGCGGGGATTATCGCGATGGAGGCGGCGGCAAAGGCGGCGCCCGACGGTTATACGCTCATCCAGACCAACATCTCGACGCTTTCGATCAACCCGTTTGTTTACCGCAAGCTGCCGTACGATGCGGTGCGCGATTTCGCGCCCGTTGCAATGACGACGCTCAATCCACTCGTTCTCGTCGTTCATCCCTCGCTTCCGGTGCGGTCGGTGAAGGAGTTGATCGCGTACGCGAAATCAAGGCCGGGCGAGCTCTCCTACGCCTCGCTCGGCAGTGGCAGCGTACAGCATCTGGCGGGATACGTTTTCTCCAAGGAAGCGGGAATCGAAACGATACACGTGCCGTACAAAGGTGCGGCGCCCGCGACGGTCGACTTGCTCGCGCGCCAGGTGCAAATGGCGTTCAGCGGAGTGGGCACCGTGGCTGCGCACGTGAACTCGGGCCGCTTGCGGGCGCTTGCTCTTACCGGCAAACGCATGGAAGTGTTCCCGGACGTGCCGACGCTGCAGGAAGCCGGCGGGCCCGATGTCAGGATGGGTATCTGGAACGGCATATTGGCGCCTGCGGGCACGCCTGCGGCTATCGTGCGGCGCCTGAACGCCGAGATTGTGAAAGCCGCAGGGTCAGCCGAACTGCTCGCGATGCTTGCCACACAGGGAACCAGCCCCGCGACGAATACGCCTGAAGAGTTTGCGCGCTTCATTCGCGAGGAGCAGGCGCGCTTTCAGAAAATAGTGAAGGAGTCAGGAGTGCGGGCGGATTAGCCTGCTAAAGTGAGCATTCGACCCCCTGCCAGCGTGCCGGTCCTCGTCGAAGGCGCGAGTTTTTTCGGGAAGCTGCAATGACTGCGCGGCCGCTGCGATTCAGCCGCTTTCAAGCACTCACGGTTTTTTCGGGCGCAGTCGCCGCTTTCGTGCTTGTCGCCGCTGCCGTCGTCATGGTTCCGGCAGTTGAGCTCATGGATGCACGCATCAACATCTGGGTTCATGCGCTTCCGCTGGCAATCGAAATCATGCTTGTCATCAGTTTTCTCGGTGCGCCGTCGACACTGACCGCCGTGACGGCCGCCATCGCATCGGTGCTGATGTACCGACATCAG
>DASYSI010000207.1:0-5066 GCA_036003485.1 Burkholderiales bacterium
CTCCGCGATCACTTTCAGGCCGAGGTTGTGCGCCATGCTGATCAACGCCAGGGTAATCGCCGTGTCGTCGCTGTCCTGCCCGATATCTTTGACGAAAGCGCGGTCGATCTTAAGCGCGTGCAATGGAAAACGTTTCAGGTAGGCAAGGCTTGAATAGCCGGTGCCAAAGTCATCGATCGAGATGCGCAAGCCGAGCGCTTCGAGATTTTTGAGCGTGAGCACCGCCTCTTCGGTGTTGTGCATCAACGAGCTTTCCGTGATCTCGAGCTCGAGCATTTGCGGCTCGAGCTTGAACTCTTCGAGCATTGCGACGATCACGGTGCCAAGGTCCGGCGACTGAAACTGCCGTGCCGACAGGTTTACCGCCACCGGCGCCGGCTGAATCCCGGCATCCTTCCACGCCCTGATTTGAGCGCACGCCGCGCGTATCACCCACTCTCCCACCGGCACGATCAATCCGGTTTCTTCGAGCAGGGGCACGAACTCGACCGGCGATACCAATCCGCGCTCGGGATGCTGCCAGCGTATCAGCCCTTCAAAGCCCGTGATCTCGCCGCTGCTCAGGCCCACCTTGGGCTGATAGTAGAGACGAAATTCGTGTCGCTCCAGAGCGCCGCGCAGGTCGTTTTCGAGCGCGAGCTTGTCGCGGGCCCGCTCATTCATCGATGCACGGTAAAACTGAAAATTGTTGCGACCAAGCTCCTTGGCGCGATACATCGCCGTATCGGCGTCCCGCACCAGTTCGTCCTGATCGCCGCTGTCGCCCGGATAGAGCGCGATGCCGATGCTGGCGGTCACATATGCCTGACTGCCGTTGAGCGTGAACGGCGCGGCAAACGCTTCTGTAATCTTGTGTGCGACCACCGTGGTATCCTGCGCGCCGCCAAGATTGGACAGAATCACGATGAATTCGTCTCCGCCGTAGCGCCCGACCGTGTCGCCGGAGCGAATACAGCGCGACAGCCGCTCCGAAGCCTGCTGTAACAGCGTGTCGCCGATGGCGTGACCGAGCGTATCGTTGACATTCTTGAAGCGGTCTAGATCAACGAACATAACCGCAACCGACCACGCATTGCGGCGGGCCTGAGCCAGCGCCTGCTTCAAGCGGTCATAGCACAATACGCGATTGGGAAGACTCGTGAGCGCGTCGTAGTGAGCGAGATGCAGCATGCGCTCCTCGGCGTGCTTGCGTTCGGTAATATCTTCGGCGATGCCCGCGACGCGGTAAACCACGCCGCCTGCGTCACGGATCGGGAACGCACGGTCATGCATCCAGCGTATCGATCCATCGGGACGCACCAGACGGAAAATTTCGTCATAGCCCCCAATCGCGGCGTTCCTGCGCGCGACCTGAATACGCCGGCGGTCATCAGGATGCACGATCTTGACGAGCAGACGCGAGTTCGCTTTCGCCTCTTCGGCCGTGCGTCCGGTGATAGTCTCGAACGCCGGACTTAAATAAACCACCTGGCGCTGGCTCGCGTCGGTGATCCAGCACATTTGGGGAATGTTGTTCGCAAGCTGCTGGAACTGCTCCTCGCTTTCGCGCAGCGCGCGCTCCGCATGCTGCCGCTCGGTGATATCGTTGATGACGACCAGGCGTGCACGCTGCCCGTTGAAATCGAACGGGCAGGTCGTGATTTCGGCCTCGAGCACATGTCCATTCTTGGTTTGATGCATCCGGCGTCTTACGCTCACGGCTTGATCGTCGGCGTCATGCCAATACTCCATTGGCTTCGAACGCTGATCCTCGGGCGTCACGATCGACGCCACCGTCGCGAGAAATTCATCGCGCGAATAGCCGTACAGCTTTACGGCCGCGTCATTGACGGCAAGGATACGGAAGGTGCCTGACTCGTGCACCCACATTGGAATCGGGCTCGCTTCGAACAGCATGCGGTAGCGCGCTTCGCTGCGTTGCAATGCATCCGCGGCATCTTTGCGCTCCGTCATGTCCTCGACGACGCCAAGAAAATAGTCGGGCTTGCCGTCGTTGTCGCGCACCACCGACATGCTGACCCTGACCCAGAGCACGGTGCCGTCTTTGCGCACATAGCGTTTTTCGTTCGAAAACGTTTCGCTTTTACCGGCTAGAAGCCGTGCCTTGTCCTGTTTGTGCCTGAAACGATCGTCAGGATGCGTCAGCGCTCCCGGCGCGAGGCTGTACAGCTCGGTTTCCTCATACCCGAGCATTGCGCAAAACTTGCGATTCACCCGCAGAAATTGCCCTTCCAACGTCGTATGCGTGATACCCACCGCGGCCTGATTGAAGGTGGCGCGGAAACGCTGCTCAGTCTCGCCGTCGTTTCCCTCCGATTGCAGGCGCGCGACGCGCAGGCGCGAAGCACAGATGGCGTGGCCAATGTCGACCGCCAGCTCCTCAAGTAGCGCGATCTCGCCGCCATCAAAGGCAAAGGGTTCGTCTGCATAAATAACGAGACATCCGATGCAGTCGGCGCGATCGGTAAGCGGCAGTGCAATACAAGAGGCAAACCCGAGCCTCGCGGCCGCATCTCGCCATGGCGCGCACGCTGGGTCATCCATGATATTTTGCGTGATGCAGGTACGCCCGCTGCGTACCGCATCGCTGACGGCGCCGCTGCCCTTCGGTCCGTCGTGCCAGCTCGCCGGGATCGAGCCGAGATCATTCTGGCCGTAACCGGCGTGCGCTACCGGGATAAGCATGCTGCGTTCGTCATTTTTCTCCACCATGCCGATCCATGCCGTGCTGTAGCCGCCGGTGCCGGCCGCGATCCGGCACAATTGCTCGAGTAACTGCTGCTCGTCGCGGACGTGCGCGAGCGCGCGGCTGCACTCGCCCAGCACGGTTCGCGCGCGCGATAAATGCGCTATGCGCTCGCGATTGCGCCGCCGCGCAGTAATGTCATTGGCGATAGCGAAGAACATCGAAGTGCCGTTGCGGTCGGACCTTTGCAGGCGCGCTTCGACCGGGTACTGCGAACCGTCTTTGCGCCGCAGGTTCACGTGGGCCGTGGCGTGGGGAGCACCCGTGCGTAACGGCGTCAGGGTCTTGTCTATCTGCTCGCGCGTGACACCGACAACCAGATCGAACGGCGTGAGCTGCTTCAGCTCATCGAGCGTGTACTGCAGATTGCGCTGCGCGCTTTCGCTTGCGTGTAGAAAACGCAGCGTTTTGGGATCGACGATGAAAATTTCATTGGAGGTTTTATCGAGTATTCCGGCCAGTTGCGCCACCATCGCATCGGATTTTCTCAGCTCGAACAAGCTTATTACGACCTGGGACAGCTGCTGCAGCGCCGCGCGCTGCGCCTGAGTCAAGCGGCGCGGCGCACGGTCGATTACGCACAGCGTGCCCAGCGCGTGTCGATCAGCATTAATCAAAGGCATTCCGGCATAGAAGCGAATTCCGGATTCGCCCGCGACGAGCGGATTAGTGCGGAAGCGCGCGTCCTGCGCCACATCCGCGATCTCCATCAATTCGTCCTGCAGAATGGCCTGTGCGCACAAAGCGCTGGCGCGCGGAATTTCGTCTACGCCTGGCAGACCATGCCTGGATTTGATGCACTGCCGATCGCGATCGATGAGACTGATCAGCGCAATCGGCACATCACAGATCGAAGCGGCAAGCTGTGTAATGGCGTCGTAAACCGGTTCATGCGCGGTGTCGAGCAGAAAATAGCTGTCGAGCGCAGACGCGCGCTCATGCTCGCGCCGGTTCAGCGCCGTCGCGTTCGCCTCGCCCGACCGCTCAAGACCGGGCTGCGCTGCGGACAACGGAACTTCCGTGGCACTCATTTCCATCCCCTTCTCAAACGCACGCAAAGTGTTCACGGCGCGTTTTTTCTATTGGGGGCGGCACCAGGTCGCATGGGCCCCGTGGTTTAACGTTCTGCGATTGTTCACCCTCGGCTGTCGCGGTGCAATCAGGAATTCCCCGATAAGCACGCGCCACAATCTGCTTGCGATTTCACGTAACCATTTGATTATACTACTTTTATTGTAGGCAGCGCACACAATACTTGACTCGCGCTTGAGCCACGGCAGCTCACGGCTCCGCAACGAGCGTTAACGATCGGTGGTTATCAAGCCGTTGCGCACTGCGTAGCGCACCAGTCCGGGAATATCGCGGATGCCCAATCGCTCCATAAGTTGCGCGCGGTGCGTCTCGATAGTCTTGGCGCTGACATTGAGACGCACTGCGATGTCCTTGGTGTTGTGCCCTTCGGCGATCAGTTGCAGAATTTCGCGCTGACGCGCGGTCAGTGCATCCTGCGGGCTGCCGCCGATACCGACCCGTTCCATATAGTTATCGAGCGCCTGCCGCGAGAGCTGCGAACCCAGATACGTTTCGCCGCGCGCGACTGCGGCCAATGCGCGCTCGAGCTCGAGCGTCGCTGATTCCTTGAGCAGGTAACCGCAAGCGCCCGAGTGCAACGCCTGCATCACATATTCCTCGCCGGCGTACATCGACAGCATTACGACCTTGATTTCAGGATGGTCTTGCCGCAGGCGCCGCGTCGCTTCCAGCCCATTCATGCCCTTCATCGCAATATCCATCAGTACGACGTCGGGCCGGTGCGTTGTTGCGAGCGCAAGCGCCTCGCGCCCGTCAGAGGCTTCGGCAACGACCTCGACCCCCTTTAAGCCGTTCAGCAGGGCGCGGATGCCCGCCCGCACCAGCGTATGATCGTCTACCAGCAATACGCGCACGAAATTCCTTTAATTCAATTTAAAGTTACTGATTTTATTGATTTGTTCTAGTCAATGCCTATGGAATTTACGGCCATAATTCCATAAGATACCCGCTTATTTACTCGCTTTCGTTTTCAAAATAGGTATCCGGCTTTAATCTTGATTCAATGACACTGGGGTATTCTGCCCCATCGGATTTCGTTCCGCCACCGCATAAGCCGATGATCAGGACGCCAGATTTATAATGAGACGATGTGTGGCCGATACGCCAGCAAAGATCAAGCTGCAATAGAACGCTTCTGGAACCTGCCCCGTGGCGGCGGCGATTTCTTCGGAGCGCGGTATAACGCGGCACCGACACAGCGCCTCCCGACCCTGCGGATCCACCCTGA
>DASYSI010000208.1:0-11733 GCA_036003485.1 Burkholderiales bacterium
GCATTGTCCCCGGTCGCAATTCGGCTCGAAGGCAATATAGACGAGCCTTTGTCAGCTTACCAGCAGCAAATGCACGCCATCGTCGCAGAACGCGGCGGCACGGTGCATACGAGAGGCGGCGTGCGGAAGGAACGGAGCTACACGAGCCACGCCATGCTTCAGTTCGCCTACGCTCGTGCGCTCGCCCCGGCCTCAGGCACGCGGCACCCGGTCGGGGTTTTTCTGCCGCAAAGCAAGACCCGCGAATGGTGGGCGATGGACTGGATGCGCAGGGAAAGCTTCTTCCTGCCGCGTTATGGTGACGACGGCAGCATTGTCGCCGAAGGGCACACGGTCGCTTCCGCCGGCGGCATCCCGTATCTCGTGCGGCGCCTCTACCACCATGCCGGCGGTTACGGACTCGATACCGGCTATGACTTCGTCGGATATTTCGAATTCGCCGAGGAGCACGCGCATGTCTTCGACAGCGTCATGGCTCGGCTGAGAAACCACGCGCAAAACCCGGAGTGGGACTACGTGCGGGAAGGACCGGAGTGGTGGGCCCGCCGCGTCGAAAGTGCCGAGGCGCTCTGGAGCTGACGCTCAGGGCTCCGCTTTCGGGCCGAGCGCCGTTTCTGCAAGCGGCTTGAAAATCCGACGCACGAGCGGCAGCGCGACGAAAGCCACCCCAAGTGCCAGGAGCACGCCGCTGATCGGACGTTCCACGAAGATCGCGAAATCACCTTGCGAAATGATCAGCGACTGACGCAGAGACATTTCCATCAGCGGTCCCAGCACGAACGCCAGCACAAGCGGCGCCAGGCCGTATCCGAATTTTTCAGCGAGGTAGCCAAAGACACCGAAACCCAGCATCACGACGATGTCGGCGGCGCTGTTGTTGACGCCGTATGCGCCGACCACGCACGCGAGCACGATGACGGGAATGAGATAGCGATACGGCATACGGGTGACCTGCGTGAACAGGCCGATCAACGGAAGGTTGAGCAGCAGCAGCATCACGTTCCCAATGAACATGCTGGTGATGATGCCCCAGAACATATCTGGCTTTTGCAGCATCAGCGTCGGGCCGGGTGTCACGCCGTGCAGCATGAAAGCGCCGAGCATGAGCGCCATCACGACATTTGCCGGCAGACCCAGCGTGAGCAGCGGAATGAAGCCGCTCGAAGTCGCCGCGTTGTTTGCTGATTCCGGCGCTGCAACGCCTTCGATCGCGCCGTGGCCGAAGCGCTCGGGCGTGCTCGAGTGTCGCTTTTCGATCGCATATGCCACGTAGCTCGAGATTGTGGCGCCGGCGCCGGGCAGAATTCCTACCAGGAAACCGACGAGCGTTCCGCGCAGTATGGCGCCGATCGAAAGACGCCATTCGGCTTCGTTCGGCATCAGCTCGCTAAACCGGCTCGGTGGCTTTGCGATTTCTTCGATCGTTGGCGGGCGCCGGTCGAGCATGCTGAAGACCTGAGAGAGGCCGAACAGACCCATCACCATCGGAACCAAGTCGATGCCACTCTGCAGTGACAGCACACCGAACGTGAAACGCTCGTGACTGACCACCGGATCCAGTCCTACGGTGCCGAGCAGCAAACCGAGCGCGGCCATCACGAGCGCTTTGGTCCATACGCCGCTGCCGAGGAAGCTCACCAGCGATAGCCCGACGAGAGTCAACGCAAAATATTCCGGCGGACCGAAGCTCAGCGCGAAATTGGCGAGCGGCGGCGCGAGAAAGATGAGTCCGACGAGCCCCACCGTTCCGGCGATGAACGAGCCGAATGCGGAAATTCCGAGAGCAGCACCGGCGCGTCCGCGCTTCGCCATTTCGAAGCCGTCGATGCAGGTCATCACCGAAGCGGATTCGCCGGGAACCCTCAGCAGTATCGCGGTCGTCGATCCCCCGTACATCGATCCATACCAGATTCCGGCCAGCATGATGACTGCAGAGGTCGTCGGTATGTGATACGTGATGGGCAGGAGAAGTGCGATCGTCGCCGCGGATCCGAGCCCAGGCAGCACCCCAACCAGCGTCCCGAGCAGCACGCCGATGAAGCAGTAGAGCAGGTTCGCCGGCTGTAGCGATACCGAGAACCCGAGCGCGAGACTGTGCAGGATGTCCACTGGCGTTCAGAAGCCGAGCAAGCCGTCCGGCAACGGCAGCCCGAGGCGCGTAAAGAGAACATAGCAAGCTACAGTGCCCGTCACGGCCGCGACGCTCGTCCACAGCCAACCCACGCGGCCGAGACCGCGAAGCATCAGCACCAACAACGCGATCGTGCAGACGATGAATCCCACGCGAGGCAAGAGCCACGCGTAGGCGGCAAGCGCAGCAATCAGCACGACGACCCGCACGATGCCTGCGCGCTCCGCTGTGTCGCTGTCTTGCGCGTGATTGCGTGCTCCGAGCGAGAGCGCCGCGGGGAGCGTCAACACGACGCTGACCGCAAGCGGAAAGAGCCCCGCATCCGGCTGCCGGAGGCTGCCAACCGGCAGCGTGCTCGCTTGGTAGATCGCGAAGAGCCCGAGACCCAGGAGCAAGGCGCCGAAGAGCGCTTCTCCCAGGCGCGCTGCGCGCATCAACCGCGGGCTCGCGGGTCGAGGGCCTCGTAGTGGCCCCACACGTGCGCGAAGAATTCCTCGTAGCGGGTGCCGGTCATGACGCTGCGGACTTCGGAATCGGAGACCGCCTCAACCTTGCCGATTTGCGCCGCGTACCAGTGTAGTTGCGCCGTCTCCTCGAGAGAGAAGAGCGAAATGCAGACGTTTTCGATCGTGTCCGAAGCGACGACGACGCCATGATTCTTCAGTACGACTGCGGGACACTTGCCCATCGCCTGCGCCACCATCTTTCCGCGCTCCGGCGTATCGATCTGCTTGTCAAAATTGAGTATAGGGACGTGCGGCGCAAAAATCGCGCCCCGGTTGCCGACGGGAAGTATGTTCACGCCCGCGATGCCGAACGCCGTCGCCATTGTCGGGTGCGCATGAATGACCGCCTGAACGTCAGGCCGCGCTTTGTACACCTCGGTATGCGCGTAGCGCTCATCGACCGCTTCGATGCGCCCTTCGATGAAGGTACCCTCGATGTCGGTCGTGACGATATCATCGACGTCCGTATTCGCGAGGTTTCGTCCTTCGGAGTGAATGTGCCCCAGGATCAGCATGTGATTGGTCCCAGGCACGCGGCAGCTTACGTGCCCCTTGGTCACCGGCCACAGACCGCCGGCCGTGATGATCCGGTGCACTTTTGCCAGCCGTTTCTTGAGCCCGAGCACGGTGGTGTCGTACTTGAAGTTGGTTTCGACCATCTGATTCATAGAGCCTCCTGGAAAGCGTTGCGTAGGTGAACTTCTGTTGCTTCTATTGCTTGACCATCAATCCGAGGTTTTGTATGAGCGGCCTGAACTGCGCATCCTGATCGGCGAAGAAGTCCGCAAATTCCTGACGGTTCATGTAGCGCACACCCAGCAGGAGCTTCTCCATATTCGCGAGAAACTTCGCATTGCGCGAGATGCGTTGCAGGCTCGCATCGACTGTCGCAAGCACCGGCGCGGGCGTGCCTTTGGGAGCGAAGATCCCGTGCCACGAGTAAACCAGCAGATCGACGCCCTGCTCCTTGAAAGTGGGTATCTGCGGATACAGGTCCACGCGCCGCTCGGCTGCGACGCCGAGCACCCGCAGCTTCCCGGCATCCAGCAGCGGCTTCATCGGCGCGACGATATCGAAGTCGAGATCGATGTGACCGCCCGCAATTGCAGTCGCGCGCTCCGATCCGCCTTTGAAAGGTACAAAGAGTACATCGAGTCCGACCGCTCTCACGAAAGCGCCGGCGAAAATGTGGGCCGAGTTGCCCGGATTGATTCCGATCCTGAGACTCTTCGGCTTGGCCTTACCGGCCGTGATGACCTGGGTGAGCGAAGTCCAGCCGTTCATGGACGAGGCCGCCAGCGCTGCCGGATCGAAATTGATGAGCGAGATGAGTTCGTATTCTTTCACCGTCGTCGGCGTCGGCAATGTATATTGTGCCGTGAGGAATCCGGTCGAAAATAGACAGAGTGTGTAGCCGTCCGGTGCGGCCGCTGCGACTTCCTTCGCACCGAGCACGCCGCTCGCGCCGGGTTTGTTCACGACGACGATCGGCTGCCGCAAATCGTCCCTCATCGCTTCCGCGATCGCGCGGGCGGTGAGGTCGGTGCGGCCGCCCGCAGGGAACGGCACGATCAGCGTGATCGCTTTGGCGGGGAAGGTCTGCGCTCTCGCATCGGGTGCCTGGGTGAGCACCGCGAAAAACGATAACGCGACTGTCACCGAGGCACTGAAGCGGTTCATGCTGCTCCTCCTATGCGTGGCGCGGGTGTCGCGCCTGCTTATTTCGTTGCTACCCTCATTCCCAGCTCGTCGATGAGACGCCGGTACAGATCATCCTGCTGTGTGAGGAAGCGGGCAGTCTCCTTCTGGTCCATGTACGCGAAGCCTAGATTCGCGGCGCCCATCTGCTTTCTGAGTTCGGGCTCCTGCATCGTCTTCGCGAGCGCCTGCACAAGTTCGGCCTGAACGTCTGCCGGAGTACCTTTCGGCACGAAAACGATGTGGAACGATCCGATGACGAGGTCCACCCCGTTCTCGCGAAAAGTGGGTATGTCCGGGTAGAGCTGGGAGCGCTGCGTTGCTGCGACGCCCAGTATGCGTATCTTCTTCGCGTCGGCCAGCGCTTTGTAGGACACAGGCACCGCTACGTGCGCTTCGATATGCCCGCCGGCGAGCGCGAAGACGCCGTCTGCATCGCCTTTGAAAGGCACGTAGACGGTCTTGATGTTGGCCATTTTGGAGAAGCCGCCGGCGAATATCTGTGCCGAGGCGCCCGGGATCATCCCGAGGCGCACCTTGCCGGCATTCTTTTGCGCGTACGAGACGAGCTCGGCGAGCGTTTTCCACGGCGCGTCGTATTTCACTGCGAGCGCCATGGGATCGATGTTTACCACCGCAAGCGGCACGTAGTCGGCGAGATTCGTTGGCGTTGCGACGGTGTACTGGGCGGTCACCACGGCGCTGGAAAACATGCCGAGCGTGTAGCCATCCGGCGGCGCTGCCGCGACTTCCTTGGCGCCGAGCACGCCGCCTGCGCCCGGCTTATTCACGACGACAACGGTTTGCCGTATGTGCGTCGGCAAGTACTGTGCGACAACACGCGCGGTGAGGTCGGTGCGGCCGCCTGCGGGAAACGGCACGATCATCGTAATCGGTTTGTCGGGGTAGGCGGCCGAAGCGACTCCGATAGCGTATCCACACCCGAAGAGCAGTACGGCCGCCGCACGAACGAAGGTTTTCACTTTATTGCTCCCCCGTTAACGCACCTTTGAAGTCTTGTGATGTGTACACAGTCTACTGTATAACGCGGGGATGAAGACACTCGCAGCCGAAAAACCATCGCAGCAGATTACCGCCGACAAGTTCCAGCGACTCCAGTGGGACCCCGCCCTGCGCGAACGGAAGACCACCACCGACCACATCGCGTCCGCCTTGCGCACCGCCATCTACGACGGTCAGTTTGCCGACGACGAGGAGCTCAACCAAGTCGAGCTCGCGCAGTACTTCAACGTCTCGCGAGTGCCCATACGTGAGGCTTTGCGGCAGCTCCAGGCCGAAGGGCTGGTGCGCATCGTCGCGCACCACAAGAGCGTCGTGGCGGGTCTCAGCGTCGAAGAGATTGTCGAGCTCATTGAGATGCGCGCCGTGCTCGAAGCGCACATGGTCCTGAAGTCCGCTCCTCACCTGGACGCGCGCGCGATCGCGCGTCTGAAAAAGCTCTGCGACAAGATGGACCGCATGACGGACTACGGGTCCAACTGGGTGCTGAAGAACTGGGAATTCCATCAGACGCTATACGGAGCCGGCAGTTCGAAAACGATGATCGAGTTCGTCGAGCGCATTCATCTCAAGATCGAGCGTTACGCGCGGCAGGCGGGCACGGACACGCGGCTGCGCGAAGCCGCAACCGAGCATCGCAACATCCTCAGCCATATTGAGCGGCAAGACTATGCGGGGGCGGCCGCACAGATCGAGCAGCATGTGCTCAATACAGGCGAAGAAATCCGGCGTTGCCTTGAAAAGCGCCGCTGAGGCCTGACCCGCATACGGAGCGGCGTGCTTTGAGACGCGCCGCTTACCGCGATGCGTGCTGCTCATGACCTGCTACGCCGCGACCCTGTTGCAGACGAGTCCTTCGTAATTCGCATTCGCGCCCACGAGGTCCCACGTCACCATCCAGTTGTACGCCCGCTCGAATTCCTCCTTGGTGTACGGCGCCGGATCGACGTAACGCAGCCGCGGCAGATAGAAATCTTCCGGCGTGAGCTGCTTCGCATATTTCGGGTCGATCTCGTTAAGCATGAAATGGATGTATCTGCGCTTGTTCTCGCCCTGCATGAGCTTCACTGCTTTGCGCACCGCGCGCAGCGCCGCTTCCCACACTTTCGGATCGAGGTCCTGACTCGCGTTTTCGGTGCCCTGGTAGAACGTGCTCACGACTTCCTTGCAGCCGTTCTTGTGCGCGAGCGAGATCCACGGCTCCATCAGCGTTGCGGCATCGGTCTCGCCGCTCATCAGCGCTTCGTAACGTTCGCCGACGGTGCCTGAATGCACGACGCGAATCTGATCGCGCGGCAGGAAACCTTCGAGCATTGCAAGTGAGCTGTAGTGCGAGCCCTGGTGGAACTGTACGCCCACTGATTTGCCTGCAAGCGCGATCGGTGCATTCACCGGCGAATCGCCGCGCACAAATATCGTCTGATACACCATGGCGGGACGCCGCGCGATTATTGGGCCCTTGGGATTGTCGTAGGTCCTGCGTATCTGTCCCCACTCGCACGCACGATAGATGTCGGCTTTGCCCTGCTCGAACGCTTTCTGGTAGTTGGTCGAGCTCACGAGGTGATGATCGCTGCTGCGCGGATCGGTCCAGTCGAATTTCGTTTTGATACCAGGGGTGATTATTTCAATGTCGAGGCCTTCGTCGCGTGCGGTGTGGTCGCGCGCGACGAACCAGTGCAATCCGAGTACGGCTTCGGCGCTTTCCACCACGAGCTTAGTCAGGCTTCCGGTTGTCTGCATTTCTGATCTCCTTTCGGAACGGTAGGGAAGGTGCGACTTGCACCGTTCCGACATCGTAGCGGTACCTATGCATACTGTCTACAGTATACTGCAAGAAAAGACCTGCAGAGGCTTGTGAATCAGCGGGCTATATGACTGTGGAGTGCATTCAAGCTAGAGAGCGAGCACCCGAGCGAGCTCGCTATATGACAAAAACGGCCGGCTCGAAAGCCGGCCGTTTCATCCGTTACGACTCTTTAGTCGCGTTGCAGCAGCTTTTGCAGCTCGCCGCTCTGATACATCTCGGTCACGATATCGGAACCGCCGACGAACTCGCCGTTGACGTAGAGCTGCGGAATCGTCGGCCAGTTCGCGAATTGCTTGATGCCTTGACGAATCTCGGGATTCTCGAGCACATTGACCGAGTAAAAATCCTCGAGGCCGCACGCACGCAACATACCGACGGTGTTGGCGGAAAAACCGCACTGCGGAAAATCAGGCGAGCCTTTCATGTACAACACCACCCGGTTTTTGGTGACCTGATCTTTGATAACGTCTTGAACACTCATGCTAAACTCCTCAATATCCATCTGATTTGACACACTATTTTACGCGGGCCCGTCTTGATGCGTCAAGCTCGATCGTGCACCGGCCAAGCGCTCAATTCCCGCCACATCGCGGCGCGATAAGATCGAAACAAAGCCCGCTGCCGTGAGAATTTCGCGCGCGCGCTCACTTTGGTCGTAACCATGCTCGAAAGCAAGCCAACCACCGTGCGCTAGATATTGGGGCGCCGACGCGACGATCAAGCGTATGCACGCGAGGCCATCGTCGCCGCCGCGCAGCGCCGCCGCGGGCTCGAACCGCAGATCGCCGAGCTCAAGATGCGGATCGCCGGCAGCGATGTACGGCGGATTCGCGACGATCAAATCAAATTGCCTCCCGGCAAGCGCGTCGAACCAGTCGCTGTGCACGAATTCGATGGCGCTCGCGGCGTGGCGCCGCGCGTTGTCGCGCGCGACTTCGAGCGCCGCGACGCTCGAGTCCACTGCCACAATATGCGCATGCGGCCGGTGGCGCGCAATGCTGATCGCGATGCAGCCGCTGCCGGTGCCGAGATCGAGCACGCGGCATGCGCTGTCGGGCGCAAAGTGTTCGAGCGCAAACTCGACGAGCAATTCGGTTTCAGGCCGTGGAATCAGCACGGCCGGAGAGACCTTGAACTCGAGGCTAAAAAATTCGCGTGCGCCGACGATGTAAGCAACCGGTTCGCCGGCGGCACGGCGCGCGACCGCCGCCTGATAGGATTCGACCGCATGCGGCGCCATCGATTCTTGTGCGCGGCTGATCAATTGCGCCGCGGACCAGCCCAGAACGTGCCGCATCAAAACCGACGCGTCGAGTGCAGGCAGTCCTGAAGCCTGCATCGCTTGCGCCACCGTCGTCATGCGCGCGCCGTCAACCTGTTCAGCGCGCAAGCAAAAACGCGACGCCGATGACGGTCAAAGCGACGCCGGCAAAAGCGCGCGTTCCAAGCCGCTCCTGGCGCAACACCGCCGCGCTTAAGGCGAGCGTAAACAGCGGATAAACCGCAACGATCGGCGCGACCACGCTGACTGCGCCCCGTATCAAAGCCGCATACATGGCGACCACGGCCGCGCTGTTGAGCAGTCCCGTCAGCACGAACCAGCCTTTGCCGGCGGGGCTGAGACTGGAAGCGCTGCGCGGGAACAAGAAGCGCGGCAACAGCAGCACTACCAGCGCGGAAACCGTGTAACCGATCACGGCGGCGGCGAGCGGATTCGGCCACATCACAATTCCCACTTTCGACAACACTTGCGCGACCGCACGCAAAATCGCCGCCGCGAGCGGCAGCCACAGCGCTGCGCGCACCCACCCGTCCGTCGGCGCACCTGCGGATGAACACAGCACGGCTGTTCCGATCACGACCAGCGCGCAGCCGCCAATGATCTGCAATCCCGCGACTTCATTGAGAAATAACACCGCTGCAAGAACCGCGAACAGCGGCGCCGTACTGCCGACCGTACCGGCAATTGTCGGTCCCATGCGGCGGTTTGCTTCGAACGTCAGCAACGTTACCGCTACCGGAAAGAACAGTCCGATCAGCGCAAATACGAGCGCGGCGGGAAAGATTTCCGCGGGCACATCGAAAAAGAAAGGCGCGAACAACCACAGCATCGCGGTGGCGGCAGGAATGCTGACGCGTGCGCCTGCGAGCGCGTCGCCGTGACGCAGTCCGAATTGCGTACTCACCAGAGCGGCGCCGAAGAGCGCCGCCGCAATGAGCGCAAGCACAATAGGCATCAGACAAAGAACAGCGCTCGGTGCTCAGGCGCTTTCGGTAGCAAGCTCTGACAATTGTTCGGCCTGATATTCGGAACTCAATGCATTCGTCAGCTCGTACAGGTCGCCGTCCATGATCGACGCGATCTTGTAGAGCGTAAGATTGATGCGATGGTCGGTGATGCGTCCCTGCGGAAAGTTATAGGTGCGGATGCGCTCCGAACGGTCGCCGCTGCCAATCAGCGATTTGCGCGTCGCCGCCGTCTTTTGCTGCTGTTCGCGGATCTGCTTGTCCTTGATGCGCGCGGCGAGCACCGAAAGCGCGCGCGCCTTGTTCTTGTGCTGGGAGCGGTCGTCCTGGCACTCGACGACGATCCCGGTCGGCAAATGCGTAATGCGTATCGCGGAATCGGTCTTGTTGATGTGCTGTCCGCCGGCGCCTGAGGCGCGGAACGTGTCGATGCGCATTTCGGCCGGGTTCAACACGACGGCCGCGATTTCATCGGCCTCCGGCATCACGGCGACGGTGCACGCCGAAGTGTGGATACGGCCCTGGGTCTCGGTTGCCGGCACACGCTGCACGCGGTGCCCGCCGGATTCGAACTTGAGCTTGGAATATGCGCCCTGTCCGACGATCTTGGCGATGATTTCCTTATAGCCGCCCATTTCGCCCGAGCTGTGTGAAATCACTTCAACCTGCCATTTGTTGCGTTCGGCGAAGCGCGCATACATCCGGAACAGGTCGCCTGCGAACAAAGCGGATTCGTCGCCGCCGGTGCCGGCGCGGATTTCGAGAAATATGTTGCGATCGTCGTTCGGATCTTTCGGCAGCAGCTCTTGCTGCAGTTCGGCCTCGATTTGCGCCAGGCGCTGGCGGGTGTCACGGATCTCGGCTTCGGCAAAATCGCGCAGCGCCGGATCGGAAGTCATCTCCTGCGCGGCATCGATGTCTTCTTCGCTCTTGCGGTACGACCGATAAAGCTCGACCACCGGCGCGATCTCGGCGTGCTCGCGCGTAAGCTTGCGATAGTTATCCAGATCGGCGGTGGCGGTTTCGGAGCTCAGCAGCCGATTGAGCTCGTCGAGACGGAGTGTCAACTGCGCAAGCCTGGCGGCAATGCTCTGTTTCATTCGGAGCGCTTCAACTGGTACAGTCGCCGCACCATATTCACCAACTGTTCGCGATCGTCATCGTTGGCATGATTGAGCGCATGCGTCGGCGCATGCAGGAGTTTGTTGGTAAGCGCATAACTCAGCTGCTCGAGCACATTCTGCGCCGCGTCGCCGCGCGCAAGCCGCCGCAGCGCACGCTCGACTTCGTGCCGGCGCGCGCGTTCGGCGTCGTCACGCAGCGCGCGGATGGCGGGAACGAGCTCGCGGTTATCGAGCCACTGCATGAAATCGCCGACCTGAGTCTCGATAATCGCTTCGGCCTGCGCCACCGCCGATTCGCGCACGTCGAGCCCCTCGCGCGCGATATTGCCGAGATCGTCGACGCTGTAAAGAAACACATCGTCGAGCGCGCCGACCTCGGCTTCGACGTCGCGCGGAACCGCGAGGTCGATGATCAAAAACGGCCGGTGCTTGCGCGCTCGTAGCGCGCTTTCGATGAGCCCCTTGCCGATGATCGGCAGCGTGCTCGCGGTGCAGCTCACGATGATGTCGTGCACCGCAAGCTGCATGGCAAGCTCATTCAATGTGATGGCGCGGCCGCGGAATCGCTCGGCCAGGTGTTGGGCGCGCTCGAGCGTGCGATTGGCGAACGTCAGGTGGCGCGGATGCTGCGCGGCGAAGTGCGTTGCCGTGAGCTCGATCATTTCACCCGCGCCGACGAATAGCGCGCTCTGCTCGGCGATGCTCGGGTAAATGCGCTCGGCAAGTCTTACTGCGGCAGAGGCCATCGACACCGTGCTCGCGCCGATTTCGGTTTCCGAACGCACGGTTTTCGCGACTGAAAACGTGCGCTGAAATAATTTGTTCAGCAATACGCCGAGCGTGCCGGCCTCATCGGCGGTGCGCACTGCGTCCTTGAACTGGCCGAGAATCTGCGGCTCGCCGAGCACCATCGAGTCAAGCCCGCTCGCGACGCGAAATGCGTGTTTGACGGCGCCTTCCTGCGGAAATTTGTAGAGATAAGGCTCGAGGTGCTGGGTTTTTACCTTGTGATATTCGGCGAGCCAGTGCATCGCCTGACCCGGCTCTTGCGTATGACAATAGACTTCGGTGCGATTGCAGGTCGAGATAATCGCCGCTTCCTCGACCGGGTGGCGGTCGACCAGATCACGCAGCGCCTGGACCATATTTTCGGCATGAAAAACCACTTGCTCGCGCAGCGACAGCGGCGCGGTTTCG
>DASYSI010000209.1:0-4750 GCA_036003485.1 Burkholderiales bacterium
ACGGCGCGCTGGGTTGGAAATGGCTGTCCGCTAAATATTCCTACGTCGTGAGCAACAAAGCTTTCGCGGTGCTCGACGCACAAGGCACCTGGTACTTGGATCTTTCAGCGAACTATCCGGTGGGCGAAACGGGTTTGACCCTGATCGCACACTGGGGCAAGCAGAAGTATGACGGTACCGATAATCGTACCGCGGCACTCGGCTCGAATAATACGATATATAGCTACCAAGATTGGAAGGTCGGCGCCACCTACGACTTGGGCAAAGTGTCGGACGTTTTGAAAGCAACGACGGTTGGCGCGTATTACACCGATACCAGTAGTGCAAACGCTCTCGGCTACGGCGCCGTTCCAGTCGGACCGTATCCGAAAAAAATCTCCGGCGATCACTTTACCGTTTATATTCAAAAAACTTTCTAACAGCTGCAGCACGGGCCGGCTTACGCCGGCCCTTTTTCTCGGGGAATTACGATGAAACTAGTCACTGCAATCATCAAGCCGTTCAAGCTTGACGAAGTGCGTGAAGCGCTGTCCGCGATCGGCGTACAGGGCATCACGGTCACTGAGGTCAAAGGATTCGGACGGCAGAAAGGCCACACCGAGCTCTACCGCGGCGCCGAATACGTCGTCGACTTTCTGCCGAAGGTAAAAATCGAGGCTGCGATCAAGAGCGAAATGCTCGATCAGGTCATCGAAGCGATTGAAAAATCCGCCAACACCGGCAAGATCGGCGACGGAAAGATTTTTGTTTTCGATCTTGAGCAAGTTTATCGCATCCGCACCGGCGAAACCGGCGCTGACGCGTTATAAGGGAGAAATAAATGAAACGTATATTAACGACACTCGCGCTGATCGGCGCGTTCAGTTTCGGCGCAATTCCTGTCATCGCACAGGACAAGCCCGCGGATAAACCCGCCGCCGAAGCGCCGGCCGCAAAAGCGGACGAGAAGAAAGACGCCGGGCCTGCCGCGGCTGCGCCCGCAGCCGGGGCGCAGGCCACACCCGCGCCAACGCCTAACAAAGGCGACACCGCGTGGATGCTGACGTCAACCGCGTTAGTTCTGTGCATGAGCGTTCCGGCGCTGGCGCTTTTCTATGGCGGTCTGGTACGCAGCAAGAACATGCTCTCGATGCTGATGCAGGTATTCGTCACGTTCTCACTGATTACCGTGCTGTGGTGTATCTACGGCTACAGCCTCGCTTTTACCGAAGGCAATGCGTATTTTGGCAGCTTCGACCGGCTATTTCTGAAAGGCACCTTCGACGCGGTGAAAGGTGAATTCGCGATGGGCGCGACCTTCAGCAAGGCCACGCCGATGTACGAGCTCGTGTTCGTCGCGTTCCAGGCAACGTTTGCCGCAATCACGTGCTGCCTGATTCTGGGTGCGGTCGCGGAGCGCATGAAATTTTCCGCCGTCTTGATATTCATGGTGCTGTGGTTCACGTTCAGTTACGCGCCGATCGCTCATATGGTCTGGTTCTGGATGGGGCCCGATGCGTATACGGCTCCCGGTGTAGTGGACGCGACAAATGCCAAGGCCGGGTTGCTCTGGCAATGGGGCGCGCTCGATTTTGCGGGCGGCACCGTGGTGCATATCAACTCCGGTGTGGCAGGGTTAGTAGGCGCTTACCTCCTCGGCAAGCGCGTGGGATATGGCAAGGAGTCGATGTCGCCGCACAATCTTACGATGACGATGATCGGCGCCGCGTTGCTGTGGTTCGGCTGGTTCGGTTTCAACGCGGGTTCCGCGCTTGAGGCAAACGGCTCCGCAGCGCTCGCGTTCATGAACACCTACCTTGCCACCGCCTGCGCGGTGCTGTCGTGGATGTTCGCCGAATGGATATTCAAGGGTAAGCCTTCGATGCTGGGCGCCGCTTCAGGCGCGGTTGCGGGGCTCGTGGCGATCACTCCGGCTGCAGGCAACGTCGGTATCCCGGGTGCGTTCGCCATCGGTCTGCTCGTCGGTCCCCTGTGCTTGTGGGGTGTAAACGGGCTCAAGAAATTGCTGCATGTGGACGATGCACTCGACGTTTTTGGAGTCCATGCAATAGGCGGTGCATTTGGCGCACTGATGACCGGCATATTCAACACTCAGGATCTCGGCGGGCCCGGCCTGGTCACCGACTGGGTCACAGCCAAGGTCGGCTCCAATCCGATTTGGGATCAGTTCTTAATTCAGGCCAAAGCCGTGGGCCTGACAATAGTCTGGACCGCGGTGGTGGCGTTCATTGCCTTCAAGATCGCTGACATCATCGTCGGGTTGCGCGTCACCGAAGAGGTCGAACGCGAAGGTCTCGACATCAACGAACACGGCGAGTCCGCGTACCATATGTAAGCGTAGCGAGCGCGTGGATAAATGGGCGCCTGCGGGCGCCCATTTTTTGGCTCAAGCACAAGACGTTGCAGGCAACTCAGGCCGAAAAGCCAACGGCATGTGCTTTACCGCTGGAAAGCCCTGCATCGACACGCGAACCGGCTGCTGACTCACGCATAGTGAGCGCGGGATCGGTTTTGCTACAATAGCGGCCCAGCTCGAGTACTCGCTTATGACCGTTCCCCATTTCACGACTGCATTGAGAGGTCCGTTGCTCGATCTCGAGCGCCGCATACTCCAGTCCATGCCGTCGATCGAGCACTGGCTGCGCGGTCAATGGCAGGATCACGCAGCGCCGTTCTATGCATCGGTCGACCTGCGCAACAGCGGATTCAAGCTCGCGCCGGTCGATACCAATCTGTTTCCAGGCGGGTTCAATAATCTCAATCCCGATTTCCATCCGCTTTGCGTTCAGGCAGCGATGGTTGCGGTCGAGAAGATCTGCCCTGAGGCGCGCGGCGCACTGCTGATTCCGGAGAACCACACGCGCAATTCGTTCTATCTCCAAAACGTTGCGGCATTGCAAACGATACTGCGCCACGCGGGGATGAACGTGCGAATCGGCAGTTTGCTGCCTGATCTGAGCGTACCGACCGAAATCGAGCTTCCCGACGGCGGCAGCCTCAAACTCGAACCGCTCACGCGCAGCGGCAACCGCCTCGGCGTCGACGACTTCGATCCGTGCGCGGTGCTGCTCAACAATGATTTGTCGGCAGGCTTGCCCGACATCCTCAAAAATCTCGAACAACCAATGCTGCCGCCATTGCACGCCGGCTGGTTCACACGCCGCAAGTCAAACCACTTTGCAGCCTACCGTGACGCCGCAACCAAATTTGCAGAGTTGATCGGTATCGACCCCTGGCTGATCAATCCATTTTTCGAGAAGTGCGGCAGGATCAACTTCCAGGAACGCAGGGGCGAAGAATGCCTCGAAGGTTACGTGTCTGAAATCCTTGACGACATTCGCGCCAAATACCAGGAATACGGAATTACACAGCCGCCATTTGTAATCATCAAGGCCGACGCCGGGACCTACGGCATGGGCGTCATGACGGTAAAAGATCCTGCCGATGTTCGCGGCCTGAATCGAAAGCAGCGCAACAAGATGGCAGTGGGAAAAGAAGGCCTTGAAGTGCACGAAGTGCTGGTGCAGGAAGGCGTCTACACCTTTGAATCGGTAAACGACGCAGTGGCCGAACCGGTGGTCTACATGATCGATCATTTCGTGGTTGGCGGTTTTTATCGCGTGCACACTGACCGCGCCCAGGATCAGAATCTGAATGCGCCTGGCATGCAGTTCGCGCCGCTCGCATTCGAGGCGCCATGCTCGTCGCCGGACCCCGACGATCCGGGGTGTCCACCCAACCGCTTCTATGCGTATGGTGTGATCGCGCGGCTCGCGCTGGTAGCCGCCGCGGTCGAACTCGAGAAAACCGATCCGGAGGCGGAAGAAAATTCCGTTGCTCAATCACGCGTTGCGCCGTACTGATTCCACGCTATTTTCATTCATGAAAATCGCTTTCATCGCCGACCCTCTCGCCGATTTCAAGATTTATAAAGATACGACTTATGCCATGATGCGCGAATCGGCCGCGCGCAATCATGAACTTTACGTGCTGCAGCAGGAAGATCTGGCGTGGCATAACCGTATCGTCAGCGGCCGCGCACGGCGCTTGCAGCTGACCGGCGATCCGGCGGCATGGTATCGCGTCGAACCGCCGAAATCGACGCCGCTCAGGGAGTTCGAGGCGGTGCTGATGCGCAAAGACCCGCCGTTCGACATGGAATACGTGTATAGCACGTACCTGCTCGAGTTGGCGCGGGACCAGGGTGCGCGCGTATTTAACGATCCGCGCGCGGTGCGCGATTGCAATGAGAAGATGGGCATCGCGCGTTTTTCACAGTTCATCGCGGCGACACTAGTCACGCGCAGCGCCGAATTGATACTCGAGTTTCTCGCCGAACATCGCGACATCATCCTAAAGCCGCTCGACGGCATGGGCGGCGCCTCGGTGTTCAGGATCCACCGCGGTGACCCGAATCTCAATGTGATCATCGAGACCGTCACGCATTACGGACGGCGCACCGTGATGGCACAGCGCTTTATTCCTGAAATCGCCGATGGGGACAAGCGCGTACTTCTGATCGGCGGCAAGCCGGTACCGTATGCGCTCGCCCGCATTCCCAAGGCAGGGGAAACGCGCGGCAATCTGGCCGCCGGCGGCACCGGGATCGCGCGCGAGTTGACGCAACGCGACCGCGAAATCGCGGAAGCGCTCGGCCCACAACTCAACGCACAGGGGCTGCTGGTGGTCGGGCTTGATGTGATCGGTGACTATTTGACCGAGGTCAACGTTACCAGTCCGACCTGTTTTC